>JANPPB010000164.1:0-2559 GCA_031428295.1 Segetibacter sp.
AAAAAAAATCATGAATTGTAAACCAATACACCGTCTTTAGCCGAAACTTCGCTGGGTAGAATATTAAATTCTTTTTTAAAAGTGTTGGCAAAGTGGCTCAGGTTTGAGTACCCTACCATTACCCCTACCTCTTTAATGGAATATTTGCTGGTAAGCAATAAAGCTTTCGCTTTAATCATCCGGTTCTTTTGATAGTATACGTAAATTGGAAAACCGTACAGATTTTTAAAGTCGTTTTTTAGCTTGGTGGGGCTCATGGCAGATATCCGCGATAACTCATCAATTGTTGGAGGTGCTACAGCAAAATTGTTCACCAATAAAGCTTCCACTGTCATTAAACGCGACCTTTCATCATCGGTACGTTTCATTTTTGTAGTTGTCACATCACCTTTAGAAAACAAGTTTATTATAAATCTTTCCAGCAGCAACAAAACCCTGTTTTGTATAAAATTCAAGCGAAGCGGTACATTAATTTTATCAACTAGTAACTCGTTAAGAGATATGCGATAATCAGTGGCTATCGGTTCAATGGTTTTGTTGGAAATTAAAAACGGAAAATATTTGATCAATATTTCTTCCATTGCCTGTCCGCCTATTAAACTGGAAAGCTGAGTTTTATTAAAGTACATGCATACTGACTTTACCAGTACACCTTCTGGAAAAATATACTTACAGGGTATTAAAGTATGTGTTAAGTAAACTGTTGATTGCTGTTGGTGGGTTTGCCTGTTTCTATTGGGACCACCTTTGGTAGTAACGGTGCCAAATTCATTAAACTGTAGCGAGTAAAAATTATCGGTACCCGCAAGTTGGGTAATATTAAAGTCTTTGTTGAGCGTAGCGTGAATAATTAATACAGAAATGCCTCCGGGTAATTTTTCGGCCCAAATAAAACCAGTTCCCAGGTGTGCCGGAATGTCTATATGATTACCTGAAGGGCGCACTTTAAATAAATTGGCCAATTGTTGAATGTATTCAACATAGTCAGGTTTTTCAAATTCAACATCCGTTACCATAAGTTTTATAGAATATATTTAGATTAATTCCTCCCTAATAAATCGCTCGGTAACTGGTCGAACGATTTTTTAAATGCCTTAGCAAAGTTACTTAGGTTGTTATAGCCCAAATCAATGCCCACATCTTTAACCGAATACTTTTGCGATAACAACATAGCCTTAGCCTTGTTCATCCGGTGCTTTTGAAAATACTGGTAAATAGGAATGCCATAAATTTCCTTAAAGCTGATTTTAAGTTTTGATGGGCTCATGGCAGCCATCTTAGCCAGCTTATTTATGCCCAATGGTTCTACTGAAAAATCCTGCAGTAAATTTTTAGCTACCTGCTTTACACTATTAATGTCTTCGTTGGTGAGCTTTACATCAAAATGCATATCGCTCATTTTATAATAAATGCGGGTAAAGAAACGCTCCAGCATTAACATGATTCTGTTCTGCACTACCATAGAACTAAAAGGCTGTTCATCATCACTATTAACAATCTCGGCCAAAATTCTTTTGTACTCCATGTCCATCGGCTCGTAATTAAAAGCACTCATTTTTAAGCTGAGGTATTTTTTAATCATATCACCAACGCTCTCCACAGCCAAAAAATGCTCGAGCCATTCTTTACTAAAAAAAATGTTTACGCCTTTAACCTTTGTTCCTTTAGTGCTTAAAAACAACCAGTCAAATTTTGCACTGCCCAGGTAAACAGCAGATCTTATTGGGTTTGCTTCAAATGGTGCATCGCTTTGTTCTTCGTCATTTGTATAGGGTATCAGCACCTCATCAAAGCGCAGCGTAAAATAATCTTTGTTGATTTTATTGCGTTGGAACAAGATGTCCTGGTGAACCGTATAATTGCTGATAATACCCTGCAGGCCATTTGGCAATTCTACCAGCTTCATGTATCCATCTGCAATGTGTGGCGGTAGGGTTAAAGTGTTACCGTTGCATTTGCACTTAAAAAAACTGGCAAAGTCCTTTAATAATTCAGCATAGTCGGTGTGGTTGTATTCAATTTTTAGCACTTACCAATTTGTTTTATGCTTATAAATACCGCAAAGGGTTTCTTTTTGCTGAGTAGATGTAGTTTTTAATATTGATCCAAAATGCAAGGACCATGTAGACAATTAGTGGAGAACCAAAGGTGATGAAGGATATATAAATAAACCACATCCTGATTCTGCTGGTTGCAATTCCCATTTTTTCGCCTATGGCAGAGCAAACACCAAAAGCCTGAAACTCAATTATTCTACGAATCTTCTTCATGACATCCATATTTACTATTAACTGAAAAAGGCTGCTTTGTATTGTTGCAATTTAAATAAATTAAGAACGTATTTCTTATAAATCTCATTTCATACAAGTACCGATTTAATGTAGATTTGCTCAACTTTTTTCTCACCTCTTAAAATCGATACAATCTCATGGCATTTGATATAGAAATGATAAGGAAAGTTTACAACGAATTGCCTGTAAAAATTGAAGCAGCACGCAAGTTGGTTGGACGTCCATTAACATTAGCCGAGAAAATTCTTTTTGCCCACTTACATGTTGA
>JANPPB010000165.1:0-4066 GCA_031428295.1 Segetibacter sp.
TCAGGGATGCGTTATATAGGAATGGATTTCTTTTCACTCAGCATGACAAAAAGAGATACTAAACTTAAAGGAGATGAAATAAACTTGTCAGATTTATACCCGTGCATTTTAAAGATTTTAAGTTGAAATCGATATGGTTTAATAGCCATCTGTCCCTTTGCAAACTCACAAGGCTTGGAAGTAGAATCCGGCAGGACAAAAACATTTTGCTCATTCAAGCTTACTCCCCCAACCCATAACTCGTACTTCTACCTCCTCCCGGTTCTTTAATCAATATGCCTTGCTTTACCAAAGCAATAATATCGCGTATAGCTGTATCGGACGAACATTTACAAATTTTAGCCCATTTTGAAGACGTTAGCTTGCCCTCAAATCCATCCAGCATTTTATTGAGCATGATTCGTTGTCGGTCGTTCAAATCATGTGATTGCTGATCCCAAAATCTTGCCTTTCTTATTACCTTGGAAAGGGTTTCATCGGTGGCAATTATAGCTTGATCAAGGCAACCAAGAAACCAGGTCATCCAATCCGTAATGTCGAGCCCGCCTTTTTGGGTCTCTTCTAAAATATCATAATAGGCATTACGCTCTTTTCTTATTTGTGCAGACATACTATAAAACCGCTGGTTGCTGTCATCGGCACGGGCAAGTTGCATATCAGTAATCGCCCTGCCTATACGGCCATTACCATCGTCAAACGGGTGAATGGTAACAAACCATAAATGGCAGACTGCAGCCTTCAATACGGGATCTAATTCTTTCTCACTATTAAACCAATTAAATAGAGCATTCATTTCACTTGTCAATAGTTCGGCATCAGGTCCCTGAAAATGCACTACTTCGCGACGGGATGGGCCGGAAACAACCTGCATGGGATCGTCTTTTGTATTGTCGCGATAATTACCAACAACTATTTTGTTCATCCCGCTTCTTCCAGTGGGAAACATAGCTGCATGCCATGCAAAAAGCCGTTCTTCTGTAAGTGGTAGTGTAAAATTTTGAGTAGCATCTAACATCATTTCTACCACACCTTCAACGTTTCTGTCGGCAGCAACCAGGCCGGCTATATCCATACCTAATCTTCTGGCTATCAACGACCGAACCTGGTCGTTGTTCAATATCTCCCCCTCAATTTCACTGGATTTGATTACATCTAAAGTCAGGGTTTGTAAAGTGGCCTCAGCTTGTAAACCAAAACAAAAATTTGCCATTTGTCCCATCAGCTTTCCCTGCTTATACCGCACCTGCCCTAATAAAGGGGTGATAGCCGAGTTGTCCCAGGTAAAGTGTGGCCAATCTTTAAGTTGATATATGTATACAGCCATTCGCCGCAAAAAATGCGGTAATTAAAATACTTATTCGCCGCAAGAATCTAGAAAGTACAACGTTAATTTGAATTATCCCTTTCTTTCAGTAAACAAGGAACCAAGACCTTCTTCGTTGCTGATTACAATTTCTTTTTCGGAGGTGGTGATGTAACCTATTTCTTCCAGTTCGTTCAAAACCCTGAAGACCGTTTCGTAGGTAGTGCCGGCATAGGAGGCTAAGTCCTGGCGACTTAAAGTAATATTTATTGACCCTGTTTCTGATTTTCCAAACTTGTTCTGCAATAACATTAAGGCATTGGCAATTCTACCTTTTACCGGCATGTGAGCCATGTTGCGCATTTTTCTTTCCGAAACTTTTAGCTCTTCAGCAAAGAACATCATGAGGCTATATAAAAACTCGTGGTTTACTTTTAATGAGGATTGAAAAAATTCGTTACTGATAAAACAAACGGTGGAAGATTCCAGTACCGTGGCAGAGACCGGATAAACCAATTCGTTTCCCAATCCACGATGACCTACTATGTCACCCTTTTTTGCAAAGCGCATAATCAGTTCTTTTTCTCCCCATTTTTTATGCACTTTAACGGTACCATCATAAACGAAAAACATCCCCTGCATTGGCTGCCCTTCTTCAAATAAAAGCGAGCCTTTTTTGTAGATCAATGTTTGCCTGTTAGCTTCAATTGCAGGCAACCATTCTTTCATACACAAGCGGCAAAACATACAGCTTTGTAGATCGCAGCCAACTTTTGATTTTTTCATGTTTACATAATGGAAAAGCAATATCTGTAATGTAAATGATTTCTTAAAAGGAATATTTAAAAAGCTGACGGAGACAGAAACTGTGCAAGCAGTTTTGCCCATGAGAAATGCGGGGATATATGATAGTAAAAACTTAGGGAGGTTGGTTTTTAGTGTGCCGCTTCTTGTTGTATTGCTACATTCGAAATCACATTCCGTAATGACGGATGTAATGAAACCACCTCACCCACTATAATAATTGCAGGATTAGTTATGCGGGCATATTGGGCTCGATAAAAAATATCTTTTACTGTACCAATTACAAACTTTTCATTATCGGTGGTACCATCCTGTATAATCGCCACCGGCGTTTCGGATTTGCCATGGCTGATAAATATGTCCATAATTTCTTCCAGTTTGCTCATGGCCATTAATATAACAACGGTGGCGCTGCTTTGGGCTGCCAGGTTAATGTCTTTTGAAACTGTACCGGCTTTTGTGGTTCCTGTAGTAACCCAAAAACTTTCGTTCAGTCCCCTGCAGGTAAGAGGTATCATTTGGTTGGCGGGTACAGCCAATGCACTTGAAATGCCAGGAATCACTTCTACCTCTATACCAAATTTTTGTGCGATGTCTATTTCTTCCTGTGCTCTACCAAAAACAAATGGATCCCCACCTTTTAAGCGTACAACATGTCCATGAGAAAAAACATATACAATTATTTTATCATTTATCTCTTGTTGCGATAAGGCATGGCATCCATAACGCTTACCAACGAATACTTTTAATGCTGAAGGTTTACAATAGTTAAGCAATTTACTGTTTGCAAGTGCATCATACAGAACCACTTCTGCGCATTTTAGTGCTTTAATCGCCTTCATAGTTATCAAATCCGGATCACCGGGGCCAGCACCAACAAGAGATAATTTATGGTTCATAAAATATATTATTAATAAATCTATGTAATAAAATTAATAAAAACATTTGTAACTAATGTAATTTTATAACTACTTTTATGACGTTAGTAATAATTATAATATAGGTATTCGTATATTCTAAAGTAAATTCCTTACATATAATTATTTTCAATACGATTGTTTGCCAATAAGAATTTAGTAATAACCTCAAACTGAGTATTATGAAAATTGTAATTATTGGCAACGGAATGGTGGGTTACAAGCTTTGCGAAAAGCTTATCTCCAAACATGCAAACTCATCTCTATCTATTACTGTTTTTGGTGAGGAAACCCGCCCCGCATACGACCGGGTACATTTAAGCGAATATTTTGCAGGCAAATCGGCAGACGATCTTTTAATGGTTGATGGCAGTTGGTATGCTGATAACAACATCCAACTCTATCTGGGCGATCCTGTTCAAAGTATCGATCGAACCAATAAAACTGTACACTCTTTGCATGGCATTACTGAAAGCTATGATTACCTGGTTTTAGCTACCGGCTCCTCGGCTTTTGTTCCACCCATACCCGGCGTTGAAAAAGAAGGTGTTTTTATTTACCGCACCATCGAAGACTTGGAAATGATGCAGTCTTATGCCAGGAAAGCGAAAAAAGGCGCTGTTATTGGAGGAGGTCTTTTGGGTCTTGAAGCTGCAAAAGCCATGCTTGACCTGGGCATTACGGATACCCAGGTGATAGAATTTGCTCCCCGCCTTATGCCCCGCCAAATAGATAATGCAGGGTCAGATTTATTAAAATCGAAGTTGGAAGACTTAGGCCTTACCATCCACACCAATACAAATACCACGGCTATTTTAGGAGATAACTGTATTAAAGCCATGAGTTTTGCTGATGGCTCTCAGATTGAGGTAGATATGCTTGTAATATCTGCAGGTATTAAGCCCAGAGATGAATTGGCTATACTTGCCGGGCTTGAGACCGGTCACCGTGGTGGAATTGTAGTAAACGATCAACTCCAAACTACTGACCCATACATATTTGCCATAGGGGAATGTGCCCTGCACCATGGAATGATCTATGG
>JANPPB010000166.1:0-3346 GCA_031428295.1 Segetibacter sp.
ACGTGGTTAGGCAATAAGTTGTTGGGTTATTCCATCAATCATGCAGGCTGGGTTTTGTACCTGTGCCGGTTAGCCGAAAAAACTAAGGTGATTAATGCTACTGTGGCAGGGTTTGTAATGCATTATTTGCACGACAGTGAAGAACGTATGAAACTTTATCAGCGCTGGACTACACTTAGAAAGTTTACGTTGTATAAAGACAAGTTGAAAAAAATTATAATTAAGGATAAGATTGCAGTCAGGATGCTTTTTGGATTGCAGGATAAAATCATACTTTCCTCTTCGGGGAGAAAGTTTAGGCGAGGCATGGAAGATTATGCCAGCATTAAGGTGATTAATGAAAGCCACTATATTTTAAAAGAAAGTCATGCCGAAACCATTGGCCAATTGTTAAATGGTTAATAGTTGTTTTCTTTGCCTGAATGCTTTATCTGCTGTTTTTTTGTATGGTGTTATTGGCTGGTTATGGGTATTTGATTGAGACCTATCGCCGATGGTTCAAAAGCATTGTTCCCTTTAAAGCAATTTTAAAAAACGCTGGTAACCTCAGCTTTACTATCATCATTCCCGCCCGTAACGAAGAAGAAAATATCAGGTTGTACCTGCCTTCGGTACTACAACAAAGTTACCCGCAAGAGTTGTTTGATGTGATTGTGATTGACGATCATTCAACAGATGCAACTGCGGATGTAGTTGCTGAATTCCAAAGTGAATATTCGAACTTAAAACTGCTGCGTTTAAAAGATATTTTACCGGATGTTACGCTCAACAGTTATAAAAAAAAGGCTATTGAAAAAGCCATTGAGCAGGCCAGCGGCGACTGGATTGTTACAACGGATGCTGATTGTTTGGTAAACAACAATTGGCTGCAATGTTTCTCAGGTTTTATAATGGAGCATAACCCCGTATTTGTTGCTGCCCCTGTTGCTTTTTTTAACGATCATAGCTTTTTATCGGTGTTTCAGTGCCTTGATTTTATGAGCCTGCAGGGCATTACAGCAGCTTCGGTAAACAAGGGTTTTCATAGTATGTGTAATGGAGCCAATCTTGCTTATAAAAAATTGATGTTTTTAGAGGTAAATGGTTTTGCAGGTATTGATAACATTGCAAGTGGAGATGACATGTTATTGATGCATAAGATTTATGAAAAGCAACCTGAAGGAGTAAAATTTTTATTGTCTCAGGATGCCATTGTTAGAACTGTTGCCATGCCGGATTGGAAGAGCTTTTTTAACCAACGCATACGTTGGGCAAGCAAGGCTGACAGCTACCAGGACAAAAGAATTTTTTGGGTACTTGCCCTGGTGTATTTTCTAAACTTATTGTTGTTGGTCATCTTTATCGCAGCATTTTTTAAGCCTGTCTTATTTGTTTACTGTCTTATTTTACTGGTGGTCAAAACCTTGATAGAACTTAGGTTTATGAGTATTGTAGCTGCATTTTTTGGTGAGCAAAAATTATTAAAGTGGTTTGGTTTGATGCAGCCTTTTCATATTACCTACACCGTAATTGCCGGTTGGTTAGGTAAATTTGGAAGTTACCATTGGAAGGGGAGGAAGGTGAAGTAGGTGGTCGATTGTCCGTGCCTGAAATAGGGTTACCAATTTTTAACAAAAAAAAGGTAAAACTATGGCATTGAAACTATCAAAACCAACTGAGAAAACAAGTTTTCGTCCAGTAAGGCAATTTAGCGAAGCGGTTAAAAAGCAAACGGTCAAAGATATTGAGAAGGGTAAATGCACCGTTTTAGAAGCATCCAGGGAGCTTTCAGTAAGTTTACAATCCGTTTATGTTTGGGTTTACAAATACAGTGGGTATTTACAAAAAAACAAAGCGATGGTTGTACAGGATGTTTCTGAAAGTTACAAGACCAAAGTGTTAGAAACTAAGCTTCGTGAAGCGGAGGCCGCTTTGGGCCGAAAGCAAATGGAGATAGACATTTTAAACAAATTGATTGAACTGGCTGGAGCTGAATTACATATAGACTTAAAAAAAAATTTCTCAAGCCCTGCATCGAATGGTATCGTGCAAACCAGGGGATGACGCATCTTTTAAAACTGACAGATTTATATGCTGTGGCGGGCATTAGCAAACAGGCTATGTACAAATACCGGAATGCAGAGCACGCCCATAATAAACAGGAAAAATTGGTACAGGCAGCGATGGAGAAAATGCGGCAAGATCACAAGAAGATGAGCAGCAGAAAAGTATATGCCAAACAAAAAGAAGCATTTAAAATCGAAGTGGGGCGGGATAAATTTGAACGGATTGCATTTGCCCAGGGTTACCGGGTAAAGCGTAAAAGGCAGGTGCACAAAACCACATGGGGACAGCGGGTGGAAGTATACCCCGATTTAGTGTCAGGCACAACAATAGATAACATCGACCAGGTTTACCAATCCGATATTTTCTATCTTAAAGTAGCAGATAAAGATTATTACGGAGTGACCATAATTGACATATACAGCAAAAGATTAGTGTCCTTGCACCTGTCTCAAACTTTAAGGGCGATAGAAAATATTACCGCTTTAAAAAAAGTGTTGAAATCCAAAACAAAAGCAGCATTGAATGGATGTATTTTCCATTCCGACAGGGGAACGCAATACATAAGCAAGGCACAAAAAGAGCTATTGAAAAGCCTGGGTATGAAAATAAGTATGTGCAGGATGCCACAGCAAAATGCGTATGCAGAAAGGGTGCAGGGGTCATTAAAATATGAATACTTTTTTGAGTTTTTATTAACCGAAAAAAATATCACCAGAATGGCATCTAAAATATTGAGGATTTACAACGATGAACGTCCGCACCAAAGCTTGCACAACAAAACGCCCAAACAGTTTGAGTTAATGATTGAGCAGATGAAGGAAGCGGAAAGACCAAAACTGAAGATTTTTGAATGGGTACCCAAATAAGTATGAATGGGTTTTTTGAGTTTTTTTGCCCTAAAAAAGAAAGGGGAACAAAAAAAGACTTGAGTAAACCCAAGCCCTTTCTTTTTCAGTGCATCTATGGTTTTGGCACTTGACAGGTTGCTCCCCAGCAGAGCCTGTCTCCATCCGCACATAGACAATATGAATTTATATAAACCATATAATCTTGACAAACTTTAAATTTAAAAGTAATTGAAACAGGTAAACCTTATTTAGGCAAGCACATATATTCTATCTTCAATCTTCTTCCTTCTACCTTCTTTTCTTCTATCTCTTCCCTTCTATATTCTATCTTCTTACTTTGTTACTTCGTAAATTTGCCCTCCAACAGTAAAATAATGAGCGAAGAAAAGAGCCTGAACTTTATTGAAGAAATAGTTGAAGCAGACCTGGCAAGTGGCAAGTACAAAACTATT
>JANPPB010000167.1:0-7513 GCA_031428295.1 Segetibacter sp.
GCCAATCTTGAAATGAGGGATCACATTGATACGCATCGCGAGTTTAGTCCACTACGCCAGGCTGCTGATGCCATTGTGCTGGATAACTCAAGCCTGACCATGACCGACCAGTTAAAGTTGGCAATGGGCTGGGTAAAAAAAAGAATGCAATAAAAGCTATCGAATAATTAACGGGCTACATGAAGCAGGTATTTTTCTTCAAAATAAGGCTCAGGAAAAATTCCATGAATATCCACCTTCCGTGGCCTTAAACCGCTTTCTGAAATTTCATTGGCAAGATCGCCACCCTTAAGGCAGATCAGTCCATTCAGCCATTCATTTTTTGAAGGTTTTTTAATTAGCCGCTCACTCCAAAACCAAAGATCTTTAAGTGGAGCTACAGCCCTAGAAACAGCAAAATCAAATTGCTTGTTTTTAATCTCTTCAGCCCGGCTGTGCTTTGTGGTAATATTTGTAAGCCCTGTTTCTGCTACAACTGCATCTATGACTTTTAATTTTTTAGCGATGCTGTCAACCAGCAAAAACTCAACCTCCGGAAAAAAAATAGCAAGGGGTACACCCGGAAAACCTCCACCGGTACCAATATCTATAATCTCAGTCCCCGGCCTGAAATTTACCAGAGCCGCAATGCTTAGGCTGTGCAAAACATGTTTTAGGTAAAGGCTGTCAATATCCTTACGGCTGATTACATTAATCTTGTTGTTCCAGTCTTCGTAAATGCCTTTTAGAGCCTCAAACTGGGCCAGTTGTTTCTCAGTAAAATCGCCAAAGTATTTTAAAATTTCTTTCATGAAAGAAAAAAAGTTATAAGTTTTAAGTGGTAAGTGATAAGTAAGGAAGAAGTGAGTAATGAATAATGATTAGTGAATAATGAATAGTGAATAATGAAAAGTGAATGGTGAAAAGAGAATAGTGAATAATCAGTGAATACTTGAAAACCCAAAAGTGGAGCCGTCATGCTGAATTTATTTCAGCATCTCCTGGAAATTTTATTATAAAATTCAGGAGATTTCGCATCGAGTTTCAAATGATGCCCCATTGTTAAACCAGATTGATTCAAATTTGGGTTTCTATCTCCCCATCTAAAAAACAACATTCAACATACAAGAGAACCCTTTTAACTTTCAACCACAACATTCAAAATTCAACATTCAAAATATTTCCCTACTTCTAAACCCACCATTCAAAATTCAACATTCAAAATAACCCTCGAATTCATAATTCATAATTCACAACTCACAACTCATAACTCATAACTCATAACTCATAATTCATAACTCATAATTCATAACTCTTAATTCATAATTAAAATTTCATCTCCAATTGCGTTTTGGTTTTTTAAACAGTGCCGGTACAAAAAAAATGTAGTACACACACATCCAAATATCGAGTAACGGGTATATTGCCCACAGGTCTTTTTCATTCAGCCGGTCCATGGTTTTGTAATAAACAAATCCTTGTACAATCAACCTTAAACCAAATAAGGAAAGCGCCAGCCACCAGTTAAAAAAGATAGCTGCTGCAATGGCTAATGGGTATACCAAAAATTGCGTCAGGCTATAGACACCCAATAAAAATTTGTGGATGCCCTTGTAGTATTTTGCAGTAGTAAAATGCCTGGATTTTTGGTTCTTCCATTCCTCCCAGGTTTTTTTTGGTTCACTCAGGGTGTGGGCATCAGATTCAATTACAATAGAAGTGTTTTTGTTATTGGCCACCCTGTTTATAAACAAATCATCATCGCCGCCGGGCACCTGGTTGATAGACGAAAATCCTTTGTTCCTGAAAAATACATCCCGCTTATAACTTAGGTTACGACCCACGCCCATGTAAGGCAAACCAGCCAGGGCATAGCTTAAATATTGCAGCGCCGAGTGAAATGTTTCGAACCGGACCAGTTTATTCAACAGGCCCCTGCGTTTATAATAGGCACCATAACCTAATACTATTTCGATATTCGAGTCATAGCCATCCTGCATCAGGTTTATCCAATGTTGGCTTGCGGGCACACAGTCCGCATCAGTAAGCAAAAGCGTTTCGTAACGGGCAGATTTGATACCCATGCTGAGCGGAAATTTCTTGCCAGGTATCATCAATGCCTCTTGTGTAAGTTGAACAGGAGTAAGGTGTTTAAAAGTCCGCTTCAGTTCATCAATCAGGTATTTGGTATCGTCTTGCGAGTTGTCGTTTACCAAAACAACCTCGTGGCTGGTTTGATATTGCTGCACCAGTACGCCGGGTAGATTTTTTACAATATTATCCGCCTCGTCCCGGGCGCAAATAACCACCGATACCGGTAGCTGCTCAGTATGGGCTTTATGTTTTGGCTTATAAAGTGCGAGGCGTAAAAAAAACCATAAATAATAAAATAGTTGAACGGCTATTACAAAACAAAACCCTACAAACAGGGCTTCTCTCCAAAATGCTAATAAAAACATGGCGCAAATGTACTGGTAGAACCTCAAACGTGTAAAGGCTGAACGCTTAAAGCTTAAAGCGAAACGCTGATAGCTCAATGTCAACCCACAAGTCTCATGGCCGCAATCAAGTTGACAGATGACAGAAAGAAGGTTGGTGGTTGGTGGGGGTCGTTGTTGATTAAAAAAAGTAAAGCTGACAGGCAGTGAAAGATGATAGTTGATGGATGACTGTAGAGAAACTTTGTCAGGGTGCGAAAAAATATGCAGTCTAAAAGCAAGCACAAAACATTCACCAATTTCAAACCAGCTTACTAAATCCTTGACATAATGACATTGTATGCTGGGACAACCTTTTGGTAGCAAATTTTAAATAACCATTAGTTAAAAGTCCCATCGGGATTATCATTTGATCGCAAAGTAAATTTAGGCCAAATTTTAAAAAGTCCGGGAGGGACGACCGGTTGGTAGCAAACATCATAAATCATTAAAACAAAGTCCCATCGGGACGACCTTACTATTGGTCGTCACAGCGGGACTTACAATTTGGAACGTATTGGCCGCTACCACAAGGGCGTCCCGCTGGGACGACACATTTTTGGTCTTATTGCAGCTTACCAAACGGTCGTCCCGCTATGATTTTTATTTTTCAACGTATTGGCCGCTATTATAAGGCTGTTCCCCTATGACTATACATTTTTGATTTTATTGCTCTCTACCAAGGGATCGTTCCGATGGGACTATATGTTGTGGTCTTTATTGGCACCGAACAAAAGTTCGTCCATTAGAAACTAAATGATAATCATGGTTGATTTGCCGTGCTTTGATTGACTTCATACCAAAATTGTTTTGCCAGATACTATTAATGCTGCACCACCATTCTTACAATATAATTTCCATTTCTTATTGTGTAGATGCCGGCAGCAAGGTTACTGGTATTAATGCGAAGCTGGCTGGTACCTGCATCCACCTTAAACTGCCGTACCATACTTCCAATGGCATTGTAAATTTTGATAAAACGGTTTTCAGCAGCTATGGGTATGTACAACGTAGCATTGGTATTAGATGGATTGGGGACCAACACCATTTTATTGGCATTTCCAGCATCGAACACAACCATCCGCACTGCTGATAGTACAAACTTCCCATCTCTGTCTATCATCTTCAGGCGGTAATAATTATTTCCATTTACCGGTGTTGTGTGTACAAAATTATAAGCATTGCTGTTGTTATTTTGCGCTGTAACCGAGCCAATTGCTGACCAGCTTCTGCTATCGCTGCTATATTCAATTTCAATCCTGCTTACATTTATTTCCGACACTGTCTTCCAATTCAGGGCTACGTTGACACCCGATTTATTAGCAATAAACGTTAGTAGTGTCAGCGGTAATACACCTGCCGGAGATACAAACACCGGTACAGATACACTGTCCATCAACTGACCCAAATTGTTGAGCAGCCTCGTTTTCATCAAACCACCACAACCATTTACTCTTACAATGTTGTCTACATACCAACCCTCGCCGCCAATAAAACTATCAGACAAGAAACGGAAACGGAAAGCCACCGGCGTAGTACCAAACGATGATACGTTTACCACAGTCTGCACAAACTGGATGCTGCTTCCGGAGAACGCATTTCTTCCCGGTAGGCCTGCTGTATCAATGCGGGTGTTGTACCCATTGCGTATCATAAGAGCACCTGCATCCTTCCAATCGGTGCCATTGGTTGAGTACTCTAACACACCGCCATCGTGTCCACGCTCCGTATTATACTTATGCCAGAAGGAGAAAAGACTAAGGTTTTTATCGCTGGCAGCACTGGTAAAGCCCGGGGTCAGATCGGAAACACTAACATCAGCAGAATCCCTTACCATCCACGAAGAGTCGGCAGAGTAAGAAGCACTGCCTGTCTTTATCCAACCCGGTACACCTGTTGAAACAAAGTTGCCGACCAGCCTGTTTTCGCTGTTGTAATTAATGACACTATCCATAGCGCATTTGGTGTCCGGCGCTTTTAAGACGATCATAAATGTTTTGCTTTCATTAGCTGCAATATCGGTTGGCGCAAAACTGAGAACACCGTTATTAAACACACCCGAAGGGGTACTGCTTACATAGGTAAATCCCGTTGGTATGGTATCGCGTAAAACAAAACCATTGGTAGCACTGCACTGCCCTTTTACTGTATGTACTACAGACACATCGAAGGCATTTGAAACAACCATTACAGCGGGTACCGATAGCGTTGTCAAAACAACTGATGGCCGAACCACTATTTTGATATTTGTTGGTTTGGAGCACTGGCCTGCATCAGGCGTAAACCTGTACAATCCTGTTACAGTATTGCTAACTACAGCCGGGCTCCAGGTGCCGGGTATACCATTGGTAGAAGTGGTTGGCAATGCAGGACTGGTACTGCCTGGGCATAGCGTGTCCATAGCAGTAAACAATGGATTGACCACTGCTATAATCGTAGTGTTTTGGGTTTTTGCGATTCCATTGGCTGTGTAAATAATGGTATGCATTCCGGGGCCGGCTTGTTTGGGATTGAAAATATTACCTGTAATACCCGGACCGCTGAACGTGCCTCCCGCAGGTAAGCCGCTAAGCGTAACAGCAGAGCTTGAAGTGCAATAATTACTGCTGAGACCGGTTATAGACATGGCTATTGCCGGATCGACCACTACGTTCACCACATCGGTAGTAAATAAAAAGCCATCACTTACAATCAACAAAAACTTATAAGTAGCCGGAAGGGTACCCTGCGCTACAGTAAACGATGGAGTAGCAACTGTTGAATCGTTCAGTACAAACCCCAGGGGTGCTACCCACCTATACGTAATTGGGTCTGCTTCAGGGTCGGTTGAACCTGAGCCGTTCAGCTTGACTATGCCTGGTTGTGTTATAGTGGTATCATTACCTGCATTTGCCTGTGGTGCTTTATTGGTTGATAGTACTACCCAGCTTATTTGTACAGTAGCTGAACCTGCCAAACCACTTAAATACTTGCTCAGTTTTTCCAGGTTGAGTGAAATGGTGTAGGTACCGGGAGCTATATTAATTCCACGGATACGGGAGATGTTGTACAATGTGTCGTTAACTTTTGAAATCTGCATTCCCGTAGTACCTATCTCTGTTCCATCTTTAAATAGTTTGAGACTCTTCAACAGTGCTGTGTCTCTCAACAACCTTGAAGTAAACACGAATGGTACGCTGTCTAACTGCCTGTCAAACGATTTATTATTCTCCAACATCCACTTACCGTTTAGCGGCACCTGGTCTACAAAGAAAGAGATGACACCCGTACCCGAGCCACCGCCTGTACCAATGGCGGTTATTTTAAATCCGGTATTGCCGCCAACATTTAAACTTAATGGCAGCGTTATAGAACCGGCACTCACATTGCTCAATATAGCCAACACCGTTTCTCCACTTAAGTCCGTCTGCGATACGGTAACCTGCGAGGCAGGTGATCCCAATGTAAAATGCAGATCGAAAGTCTGTCCTGAGGTGATGCCATCCGTTTCGGAGAATCCTTTGTCGGGACTGATGCTGATATTGGTTACGGCAACCACAAGGCTGTGATTTACGGTCCAGCTAATCGTACCAGTGTCATTACCTGTATTGCCCAGTACATCGGTATAATTGCTGGCAAATACTGAGAATTTATAATCTCCGTCGGGATAGGTAAGGAACCCAAAATTGCCCGCCATCCATGTTTTCATATCTGTGTTGGATAGCTGGTCGATCTTCAGCGACAGCAATTCTCCGTTACGGGTAAGTTTAAGTCCGGCAATGTTGAAGCCAAACAACTCTTCATTAAATTTCATTTTAATAAAGGTTACATGCTGTGGATCAATACCGCCTGCGTATGATTTTTCGAGTGAAATCAGTTGCGGATGTTCATTATCAACCGTCAGTTTTACAGACTGAACCTGCACACCTGCTACCTGTGTTTGGCTAAGTATATTTGGCAGGTCTACCCTAAACTCATACACCCCGCTTTGCCTTAGTAAATTGCCCAAACCTGACAGGTAAAAAAGCTTGTGGTTTGCACTGACGGAATCTATTGTGATGGAACCCGGTACCAAAACACTGTCTTTATAAATGCTAAACCTCGTAGGCTTAACGGTCGATGTATCAATGGGTATATTGAACAACACCCTTATGGTATCAAAGGCTGCCGCAATGTTACCTGCCGGAAGTCCCAGAAATGCCTGCACGGTGGGCACAGTTAGGAACTGTGTCCAGGTAACGTTCTTACCTGTTAATCCATTAATACCATACACATCCTGTACATTGGCTGCCTGCACGGTCAGGTTATAGAAGCCGTTACCTGTTGTAAAATTGGAAAGATTGACCTTAAATGTTGCCGTATCTATTTGTGTGATCACCACTGACGCATTCATGATGTTACCACTACCCTGAAAGGTTAAGTTCAGATCCTGGTAGGTGAATGTAGCCGCATCAATATGCTTGTTAAATTTCACAATCACCTCTGTTACCGGAATGGAGGTTACTAAGCCTGGAACACCTGTTATTTCCAACACTTTAGGAACATCGGTGTTGCGTGGCTTCCAGACTACGGTATAAGTTACCGGCGTCATAGATGGGAAGGTGTCAACAAAATGGAATTTGTTTTCGTAATTAGGCGCCTGGCTTACCGGCAATGTTACAAAGGTGAGCCATGCATTGTCCAATGGAATTACCTGGCCATCGCCACGGGTAACACTTACAATATCATATCGCCTGTTTCCGGGGTCGTTGAGCTTGATATAATTCCAGCCGGTATCAACTGCAGTTATGCTGAGCGTGTTGGTAAATGTTGGTGTACTTACCGGTGCGGAGAAACTTCCCACCTTAGCCTCATATACTTTTGCTGTTCTGTTGCCCTGCGAGAAATAAATAATGTCCGGAATATCTTTAATATCAAACACATCATTTACCAGGAAATCGTTGATGCCATCTTCGTGACTACCATATAAACGAATGCTCTTGGTTAGCTCGTGCAGCTTCACTCCTTTTACAAGGCTAAGATCAGGATTACCAAAGCTATTGGCATGAACCACACTGGCCTGGTAGCTTACAAATTTG
>JANPPB010000168.1:0-1974 GCA_031428295.1 Segetibacter sp.
CCCGCTAGGTTTTATTTGTACTAAGTCCATCTCTTCAATTATCAGGTCCATCTTTCTTGGCCTTAAATGAACTTCATTTTCATCATCCATTTTTCCAGTAAATCCATCCATTTTACCTCACTTGTTTTATTATTCAATCCAAACCCATGACCACCCTTTTCATATAAGTACATTTCTGTAGGCACCTGGTTTTTCAGGAGCGCTTGATTAAATAAAATGGAGTTTTCTACCTTTACTGCTCCATCATCTTTTGCATGAACCAAGAAAGTAGGGGGTGTTTTTTTATTGACTTGCAACTCATTTGAATACAATGCTTTTTTTAAGCTGTCAGCATTCTTACCAATCAAATTATTTTTTGAGCCCGAATGCGTTAAGGAGTCCTGAAAACTAATAACAGGATAAATTAATAACATAAAGTCTGGCCTCAGGGAGGTGTTTTTGGGATTGCTGATAACAGCATGATTAAAATGAGTTCCCGCCGTTGAGGCAAGATGACCGCCAGCAGAAAAACCCATAATTCCAATTCTTTTACGGTTTACTTTCCATTTAGAAGCATTATTCCGAACCATTTGAATAGCCCGTTGCGCATCCTGCAAAGGCCCGATGGATCGATCTACCATAATCTTATCATTGGGTAATCTGTATTTTAAGACAAAAGCAGTGACACCCATTTCTGTAAATTTCTTCGCCACATCATAACCTTCATGGTCAATTGCTAAAATGCCATAACCTCCTCCGGGACAAATTATTACTGCCGTACCATTTGATTTGCCCGAAGCTGGAGTATACATGGTTAATGTAGGCACACTTACTTTACTAATCCGCGTTATGCCTTCTTTAATACTTTGTTCTTCATCGGCACCAGGAATGCTATTGGGAATTTCTTTCTCATATAAAGGAAAAACAACCTGAGAATAAGATTTTGTGGTTGTTGTACAAGTGAGCATCATAAAAATTAAAAAGAAAAGGAATGCAAATTTCATGTGGTAGCGCTTTTAATACTGGTCTTTAAATCAGGTTTTAAATTTCTCTTCCAAATTTAATGTAAGTAAAAGAACAGATGAGCATTTTGTTGAAAGTCGAATGGAACTTGTACTTAGTGTTTGGCTACATAAACTATTGATTACTTTGAATGATTACTTGTAAATTGGTTGACTATACTATAAGATTTAAAGTTTAATGAAGGTTATTGGTTATTTACTGGTGTTACAGGCAATGTTTGTTTGTAATTTGAATGCACAGTTATGCACAGGCAGCCTGGGTGATGCTGTAATGAATATAACTTTTGGCGGAGGCTCTAACCCGGGGCCTCAGTTACCTGCAGGCCAATCTAGCTATACTTACTCGCGGAGCCCCTGCCCAAATAAAGGTGAATACAGCGTAGTAAACCTCATGTTCAATTGTTTTGATAATGCCTGGCACACCTTCTCAGGCGATCATACCCCTGATGATGCAGGCGGTTATTATATGTTGGTGAATACACAAGCCAACGCCGGTATTTTTTTTAAAAAAGAGGTAAATGGTTTATGCCCAAATACCACCTATGAATTTGCTACCTGGTTTAAAAACGCTGTCCGCCCTACGGCTTGCGATAACAGTGGAACTAATCCAAACCTGACGTTTACGGTTGAAACCCTAACTGGTACATTACTGGCCACTTACTCTACCGGCGAAATTGCGCGGGATGCAGACCCACAATGGAAGCAGTACGGAATGCTGTACAAGACTAATTCTGCTATAACCGATGTGATACTTAAAATAAGCAACACTTCCATTTCCGACTGTGGCAATGCGTTTGCCGCCGAGATAGATGTGTTCGACCAAGCGATTCGACGCGCTCGGCGTGAACTCGGTCAAGAGATTGCCGTTGAAACTGTAGAACTCATACGTCTTGACGCCGGCCTTTTGCGTTGATACCCGCTGGTTGAGTCCGTCGTATTGGTACTGTGTCTTGGTGGCAACATCATTGCAGTT
>JANPPB010000169.1:0-4425 GCA_031428295.1 Segetibacter sp.
TAATCCAATGTTTATTTTCTTCATATTATCCAATAACCTGATAGTTGATTGGTTATGTGCAGGGTTAGGATAAATGGTCCACGTTTGACCGCTTTTATCAAGGGTAACTTTTGCTACCGATGAATAAGAGAATTGTCCATCAAGATCCACTTGCTTTAAGCGATAGAAATTAATACCGGCATAAGGCTTCAAGTCGTTGAAGTAATACTGCTGTAACATATTAAGATTGTTGCCGCCAGCCAGTTTGCCTATAGAACTGAAGATAACCCCATCAGTGCTTCTTTCTACAATGTAATAATGGTTTTTAATTTCGTTTGCTGTTGACCATTGCAGTTTAACCTGAGTGTTGTTATTTTTTTGAGCCGAAAAGCTTAACCAGTTTACAGGCAAAGGAGTGGAAACGTTCGAGCAAATGCTTAATCCCCAACCGGTAAGTGATCCTGCATCTGTTTTAAAGAAATCTTCAATGGTAAGTGTCCAGATACCCGTACTTGCCTGGCCATCAAAAGCACTTAATAGCTCGGTTGGCCTTACTGAAACACCATTAATTGGCGGACATGGAAAAGCAACAGTTGCCGACTCATCATCCAGGTTTAAATCAAAGCTTTTCTCAGCATCACATATCTGATCAAAAAGAACAACGGTAGTATTATTGGGGCTGGTTAATTTAATTCCTATATCGCTGAGATAATCATGAGTACCCTTTAAGCCTACAACATTTAAATCGCTGATAATTACTCCATTTACAATATTAATGGTGGAAGTGACTTTGCCTGAGTCGGGAATTACTTTTGGCACATCGGTACTTACAACAGGGCTTGCACAAACGGTTGAAACCGTTTTAAAACGGAATGCTGTACTGGGTGTTCCGCTACCGCATAAATTGTTGGCCTTTATTCTCCAGAAATACTCGGTACCCTCGGCCAAAGGTGATGGCAACGAAAAGTTAGTTGCGGTAATGTTAGTTGCAGACTGTACCAGGCTGGCAAAGTTAGAGTTAGTTGCAACTTCTAAGTTATAAGAACTCGCCCCGGTTACCGAAGACCAGGCAAAGTTTGGAACTACCGGCTGGCCTGTTGCATTGCTTGCAGGAACATTCAAGGTTGCACCTGCAGTTAACGGACCTACAACAAACTCGAGGTTTTTCGATTTTGTGATTAAACCAGATACGCCATTTATAGTTATAATGTATTTGCCGGGAGCAAGTGTTCCTTGCAGGGTTACTGTTACATCCTGCCCCGGAGTTACAGAGTTACTGCTAAATATGACCGATGTTCCGGCAGGAATGCCATCGGCTGTTAAATTAATGGATGTACTGTAACCATTCAATCCACTGGTTTTTAAAATGGTAAAAGGATTAATACCATTGCAACTGGTTACTACCGAAGGATTATTGAAAATGAACTCTGTTATAGTGGCATTTTTAAGAGTAAAGTTTGAGTTAGACATATCGAAGAAAATATTACCACTTGCAATAACCCTTACTCTTGCTTGCGTAGTAATATTGTTAGGCACTTTAATTTCTTCGGAGCCATCGTTAGGTGTATTGGCTGCAAGCAAAATGGGAAATGTAAAACCTCCATCGGTTGACAGGCTGATATTTACCTGGCTGGTGCTGATGGGTGCTGCATCAGTACCCGACACATTCCAGGTTACGGTTTTAAAAGATCCAACATCCCAACTGGTGGCTGTATTGGGGTTGGTAACTGCAAAAGGCCCTGCACTTCCATTTACGGTAATCAACATATCATCGGAGCAAACACCTCCTCCTCCTGCTTTGTTATCGCGGGCAGTAAGCCGCAGGTTAATGTTACGGCCATAGTTTGGCAATACCTCGCCAAGTGTAGTAGTATTATTTACAATGCTGGTTAGTTTAGGAAAAAAACGGAAAGGAGATGCAACCGGGGCAAATGATCTAAACAGCGGAGCATTGCCACTTGGTGAAGATGCATTGCCATAAATGCCGCCAAAATCCATTTCTTCCCAGCTATAAGTAAGGGGATCGCCATTGGCATCAGTAGCTGAACCATTAACGATAAAAGGCGTTGATTTGGGAATAATAAAATTGGCACCAGCATTTACCGAAGGGGCAGTATTACCTGTATTGGTGGGCATTGCACATAAATTACCGGTACCCGAAATGTAGGCATTTATTTGCCTGAGGCTTATTGCATGAAACTGGGGATCGCTGTTTTCCTGCAAATTGTTGAAACCACAAATGCCGGCATAAGCCATAATGGTTGATCCGCTACCGGGTTCAACATTGGTTGTATTTTCTCCATTGGTTGCGCAGTTTCCGGTATTGGCATTAAAAGTATGCGTGGCGCCAAACTGGTGTCCTATTTCATGAGCAACAAAATCTACATCATAAGGATCGCCGGTAGGCATTGAGCTACCAGTAATCCCACTTGCTTTTTGGTCATTATTACAAACAACTCCCAAACCTGCAAGGCCACCACCACCTGTACTAAATGTATGACCAATGTCAAAATTGGCTGAGCCTATACTATCCGTTATTACTTGCTGGCTTTCGGTAATCAATATACCTGCCTCAATATTACCAGTAAACTTATCGGTAGCAGGATCAATAAACACAATTTTTAAATTAGTGGCAACCAGTGTTAACCGAATGCCCAACTCCTTTTCGTAAATACCGTTAACCCTGTTTACCGATGTTACAATAGTAGCCAATGCCTGCTCTTTTGTAGTGGCACCCACGGCTTGCGCATATTCGCCGGTACAAGCAACCGCCAGCCGGTACGATTTTAAAACTCCTGCAATACAAGGACCTGCTTGTGTACGCTCCTGGTATTTGTTTTTTTGTTTTTCCTGAGAGAAATAACGTTGAGTTTCAATAAGCTTTTTAGAGCTCTTAAAATCCTTTTTGTAGTAAGAAATATATCCATTGCCTACACTTCTGAAATAGGGGTCAACGAATACGGCACCACCTTCGGAACCAAGTATCATGGCATGAAAGCCAAATGGAGTTACATCAATTTTTATAGTAGCTGTTGGATCTTCAATACCCTGTCCGCTAAAAGTTCTTATAGAGGGTACTAAAGCTGCCAGTGATGGTTCCATCATGCTACTGAAAACAATAGTAAATGATTGGAAACCCCCTGCAGGCATAGGGATAGCCAATTTTATCTTTGAATTTTTAGCAGCAGCGCTAAACTCTGCAGGCACTGAATTTAAAAACTGTTGCAAGCCTTCGTTATTAAGAGTAAGTGTTCGCCCTTTCTCTGGGATAATTACCCTTTTTTGCGAACTTGACTGAAGCGAAAATTCGCTTACATCAGTCCAAAAATTGTTTTGCGAATTTGCCCGGTTAACAACTATCAATAGTACCATCACCAAGCTAAGCTTTGTAAAAATTTTCATATTCCGGTTTTAGTTAAATAACAAAAAGGAGGCAAGGGTAACTTCACCCAAGTATTAATTAGTAATATTAATTTTTAATCTTCAAACATTGACAACTTCGAGTTGGAATAAAGCTTTTTTTAATGGCCATCATTTCGATTGATATTAACCAGTTTTTGAGCAAGAGCGAAACCTACCCCGTCATCGACGTTCGAAGCCCATCGGAGTATGCACATGCGCATATACCGGGCGCCTACAACCTGCCATTATTTAGTGATGAAGAACGAAAAATTGTAGGTACTGTTTACAAACAGGATAATCGTGAAAATGCTATTAAAGCCGGGCTTAAGTTTTTTGGGCCTCAAATGATTTCGATGATAGAGGAAATTGAGAACCTCACAGGTAATAAAAAATTATACGCAGCTAATACAGGGCAAAATTACAATTCAAAAAAAACGGTGCTGGTGCATTGTTGGCGTGGGGGTATGCGGAGTGCCGGCGTAGCGTGGCTATTAGATCTTTATGGATTTAAGGTATATACCCTAATGGGAGGCTATAAAAATTTTAGACAGTGGTGTTACCGGCAGTTTGAAGCACCCTTGGATATTAGCATTGTAGGTGGATATACCGGAAGTGGAAAGACCGGCGTAATCCATCAACTTAAAAAACAACATTTACCTGCTATTGATTTAGAGGGACTTGCCAGCCATAAAGGCTCAGCGTTTGGCGGTATAGGTATGGATACCCAGCCTACGCAGGAGATGTTTGAAAACCTGTTGGCACTGGAACTTACTAAATTTAGCACATTCCAAAACAACCTTACATTGCTTGATAATGTTTTGCCCAAACCCGGTCATGCTAAAACGGATGCACTTCCAGGCCCATTGCAGGCGGCTACCAAAATTTGGGTTGAAGATGAAAGCCAGCGGATTGGCAATCTTAACCTGCCGTTGCCTTTTTGGCTGCAAATGCGTAAGAGCCATGTTTATTTTTTAGACATTTCTTTTGAAGACCGGCTTGATTATTTGGTTGAAGATTATGGAAAATGTGAACGTGAGAAAATAT
>JANPPB010000170.1:0-2729 GCA_031428295.1 Segetibacter sp.
ACACCCAAAGAAGTATTTGAAGAAATGATCCTAAAAAACATCGCCTAAATCTTTTACCTGTGTGGCTGCGATTGGAAACTTCAGCGAACAAACAGGCTTTTGAAAAGTGATGGGAAGTGTAACAACTTCCCTCATTTAATCAGGATGAAACAATCACTTTTTAAAATAGAAAAAGAGTTTCCACGGATAACGTAAATTTAAAGGCAGTGTAGCCTTAGAAACTTGAAACCACCTCAACTAGCATTTGTTCCCTGATTGAACTTTGCGAACGCGT
Organism: Segetibacter sp.; assembly: GCA_031428295.1. GTDB lineage: Bacteria > Bacteroidota > Bacteroidia > Chitinophagales > Chitinophagaceae > Segetibacter. The sequence goes on from JANPPB010000170.1 coordinate 275, forward strand.
AGTGGATATCAATTGAAGAGTAGGCTGCATATGAGAACTAATATATTGCTAATATTGTGGCTTGACACTTTAAACATATGACTTATTATTATTCAAATTTAAAAAAACGATTATGACTAAAATTCTTTTTGAGCGGCTTGGTGGTACCGAAGGTATTACAACAATTGTTGACGATGTTGTAGAGGCACATATGAATAACCCGGCAATCTGTGCTAGGTTTTTACCTTATAAAGAACAGCCTGAAAAATTAGCAATAATAAAGCAACACACAATTGATTTTTTTAGCGCGGGAAGTGGTGGTCCTGTAACCTACTCTGGGAGAGACATGCCTACCACGCATAAAGGTATGAACATAAACCCCACTGAATACATGTACGTTGTTGATGATATTTTGATGGTGTTGGATAAACATAAAGTTGACGAAGAATCTAAAAAAGATGTGCTGGCTATCCTGTGGTCATTGAAAGACATGATAATTGCTAAGTAAATAATTCTTAAAGAATTTTAAGATAGTATGCTGTTTTTGACATTAAATTTCTTTAATTTCTATTTATGTTTTCAACTCGTTTTCTCCAATAAGTTGACAAGCACAAACGCACAACAAGCGGTTTGGCAATATGGTGGCTTGACGTTTTTAGCTTCAGCATTTTATCGCTATCGGCAGCAGTTCCAGCGGACGTAATTCTGTTGGGCTTTTGTTTGTTAGCTTCATCTTTTGTATTTTTATTGGGCTGCGGCAACGGGCGGACGATTTTCAAATTCCACCACATCGCCAATCCGTGGCCGTTGTGTGCAACTTTGATGGGAGCACTTCAAACTTGTACTTTTCTTACAATATATTTGATAACTATTTTGGAAAAAGCTAAGAAAAATTGCAAAGAAAGTAGTAACACATGTCCCCCGAACTAATGTGTCAACTGGTAAAAAGGAAATCTTTGCTTTTCCAGTAGTGTACGAAGAAATTAAAAATGGAAGACCGTGTTCCTTAAATTAAAATTGTAAACGAAGGACCAATGCCAGTTGCTAACAGTGCAACCAAAACGCCAGCCTTCATTATTGCTTGCAGAGTATAACAATAAACTGAAAAACCTGAAATCAGGGAATCGAAAAAATATAAAATACAGACAACATGAATAATTTTAGTCTTTCAGCTTTTTTATTATTCTTATCTTTTTCAATTTTTGCACAACAGAAAACCAGCAAATGGCCTGTCCTTAGGCATTATGACCAGGAGCATTTACTCAACATAGCTCTTCCGTTAGGTGGTATTGGAACAGGGACGGTTTCATTAGGTGGACGTGGGGAACTGCGTGATTGGGAAATTATGAACAAGCCTGCAAAGGGATATAGTACTGTTACAAAAGGAAACAATGCCCCATTCTTTTCTATTTTTGTAAAACCTGAAGGCAAGCCTTCAGTAACCCGTGCACTAATAGGGCCTGTGCATCCCACTGAATACAAACATTATGAAGGGCGTTCTGTAAACCAGCATGGCTTTCCACGATTTGCCAATGCAAATTTTGATGCCTCTTATCCTGTCGGTATGGTTAATCTTTCTGATAAATCAATGCCCGTTAAAGTGAAGATTACCGGTTTCAACCCGTTGGTTCCCGGCGATGCTGATGCCAGTGGATTGCCTGTAGCTGTTTTAACATATGAGGTAACAAATACTACCAATGAACCAATCGAAGTTTCTGTTTGCGGAACAATTCGGAACTTTATAGGGAAAGATGGCAGCAAATTTCACACTGATTGGAAAGGGGATTATATTCCTGACGGGGCAAAAAACAACCAGAATGTTTACAGGCAAAATGAAGCCATTCAGGGTATTTATATGTATTCTGACAGCGTGTCCAAAACAGATGCAGCTTATGGAACAATTGCCCTTACAACTACAGATAAGTCTGGCGTAAGCTACCGCCGTTCGTCTGAAACCAACAGTTGGGAACGGGCAACGCTTGATTTTTGGGATGACTTTAGTGCGGATGGAGAATTAACGGACAAAACACGCCTAATTGATGATGATCCAATGGCTTCTTTGGCCGTAAAGAAAAAAATTGCACCGGGGGATTCCCGGTTATTCAGCTTTTATATTACATGGAATTTCCCCAACCGCTATGCATGGTCAGAAGAAATTGTCGGAAACTATTACAGTGCCAAATATGCTGATGCCTGGGATGCGGCACTTAAGATTATTCCGCAGATTCCCCAGCTTGAACAAAAAACAAAAATGTTTTTAAACGCATTTCTTTCCTCCTCTTATCCTGACCCGGTAAAAGAAGCGGCACTTTTCAATTTAAGCACACTGCGTTCCCAAACTGTATTCAGAATAAAAAGCGGTCACATGATGGGCTGGGAAGGTGTGATGGATGAATTTGGCTCCTGCTATGGTTCCTGTACCCATGTTTGGAATTATGAAGTGGCAACGCCGTTTCTTTTTGGCGAACTGGCCCGT
>JANPPB010000171.1:0-10170 GCA_031428295.1 Segetibacter sp.
ACACCAAATGGCCTCGCTTTTTCTCCTGACGAAAAGATTTTGTATGTCAATCAGTCCTTGCCAGACAAAGCTTACATATATGCCTATGATGTTAAAGATGATGGCACCCTGGTAAACGGAAGACTTTTTTTTGACGCCACACCTATGGTAAAACAGGGTTTACCTGGTTTGCCCGATGGATTGAAGGTAGATAAGAAGGGATTTATATTTTCTACCGGGCCCGGAGGTGTGCTGGTGCTATCGCCTCAAGGTAAATTATTGGGCAGAATAGACACTCTGCAACCAACTGCAAATTGCGCCTGGGGTAATAATGGATCAGTACTTTATATAACAGCTAATAACCTGCTTTGCCGCATACAGACTACAACAAAAGGAGTGGGATTTTAAACTAAGTTGTTGTGGATATTGTAGCTGCTATAAGCATAAAAAAGAGGGATAGGTATAATGCCCGTCCCTCTTTTTACGACAAATAATATACTACATAGTTAGTTTAATCAATCTGCCTGGGCCTTCGGTAATGGCATAAATATATCCGTCGGGGCTTTGGCCTACACATCGAACACGGCCAACGCCTTGTAATAATTTTTCTTCACTCACAAATTTAATTCCATCCATTTTTAAACGTGCAATGTGCGTAAAGGCCAGAGCGCCAACCAGAAAATTTCCTTTCCATTCAGGATAGCGGTTGCTGGTAACCATGGTCATACCACAGGGACCGATAGAGGGTACCCAAACACGCTTAGGGTTGGTAACACCATCCAATTCTTTATTTGGAGTAAGTATGGTACCATCGTAGTTGATACCAAACGAGGCTTTGGGCCATCCGTAGTTTTTACCTTTTTCAATTAGGTTCAATTCATCACCACCTTTTGGTCCATGCTCCACTGCCCAGATGCGGTCGTTTTCAGCATCGTATACCATGCCTTGTGGATTGCGATGGCCAAATGACCAGATAGAAGCATTTGCACCCTTAGTTTTGGCAAACGGGTTGTCTTCCGGTACACGGCCATCATCGTACAACCGGTGTATTTTTCCATGATCGTTGTCAAGCTCCTGCACTTTAGGTTGTGTACCTCTTTCGCCTGAGCTTACAAACAAATAATTCTTTTTATCAAAAACAATACGGCTTCCAAAGTGATAGTTTGCTTTTATATAGGGCTTAGCCGTAAAGATTTCTTGTTGGTCTACCATCTCGTTACCCTTCAATTTAAAACGCATTATTGCCGTGGTAGCGCCACCTTCAACGGGCTTTGAATAAGTAATATAGATCCAGCCATTTTTTGCAAAATCAGGATGGGCTTTTATATCCAGTAAACCTCCCTGTCCATCATTAAAAACTTCGGGTACGCCTTTCAATTTTATTCCCGTAAACTGGTCGTTTTGAAAAAGAAGAATTTCACCGGCTCTTTCTGTTACCAGCATTCTGCCATCCGAAAGCCATGTCATTCCCCATGGGTTTTTAAACTCTGTGTAAAGTGTGTCTACTTTAACAGCAGAGTATTGAACTACACCGGGTTTGCCAGCGTCTGCATCTGTTGTACCCACCTGGCCAAAAACAGTATTGCTTATTACTATAGCCAAAAGGAGGATAATCAAGCCAGTTTTTTTCATATGTTCTTTATTTATTTTATTACTATTTATTGAGGGCCGAAATTAATAAACAATACCCAGTGGGGACTCATTGAATTAGTTAAAGCGATATAAATAATTTTGTCAGGGCCTTTTTTGACCATTCAAAAATTGTGATGCTATGTTTTTGTTGAAAGATTAAGACATGTTGATCAGATAAAATTGAGCGCTGTTGCAATCTTCAATTGCCCTTGTATCAGTGCTACGTCACTATCAATAATTTGAATTGTTTTGGATGGGAGTAAAAGCTGTAAAGCAGCCAGGTAATAAGGCTCCATGGTTTTGTTGCAAATGAGGTGGATTGAATCGAAAGCCTGGTGAACTATATCTTTTAATTCGTTACCAATTAGCAGACCACTCAGGTAGAAGTAATTTTCTTCTTTGTTGTATTTGCTGAAAAGCTGGTTGGTTCTTGTGGTAAAAAGGCTGTGCAAAATGTTGGTAGTCGATCCTGATATAACTCCATTCGCAAATGCTTTATGATATTGCTGATTAAACGAAGCTGTCTGGACACTTGCTTTTAAAATACTCCCGGTTGAAAGTATATTAAATATTTCGCCGGTCATGAATGTTGAAAAAGCAATAATGCTTTTTACATCAGTTTGTACATGTTTGGTATGTGTACCCGGAATGATGAACAAATGCTTTCCCTCTTCATTTGATTTATAACACCCGGCAATTTTCGTTTCTTCACCTCTAATAACATCATCCTCGCTTTTGATACCTGAGATAAGTAACATACGGTGTTTAAAATTTTCACTAGCATCAATGACCACATGCTCCAGGTTCATGTTTTTAAGGCTAAGAGGAATTGGTTTGTATGGCAGCTCTACCATGCCTATGGAAGAAGATGCCATACCAGAAACTACAATCGGAATGTTTGTTACAGGCGCATCATATTGTGCCTGTAATTTTTTTAAAGCATTAGCAATGATGGATTGATAAAAAGCCACTCTTGTTACCGACGGCATTTCCTGAAGATTCCAATTATTATAAGTTGCCTGAATGCCTTCACTGGTTGCTACCTCCGATAAAACTGTATACGTTGCGGCATCAATAAGCCTCAATCTAAAATTGGTGGTACCCCAATCGCAACTTAAAAATGTTTGCATAAATGTTTTAAGTATTCTGATATTTTATGTGGTAGTTACCAAAGGTGCCGGTTCCTCCAATACAATCCTTTCAATTTTTCCAACCAGAAAAATATAGGAGCATGCTCCCACCAAAGCCAGTATGCCAACGAAGGTTAATGCAGGAGCAAAGTTTCCATTTTTAGCTAACAGGCCCAAAACAATCGGTACTACTATTGATGCCAGTTGACCTATAAAATTAAATACCCCACCTGTTAGCCCTATTAGTTTAACCGGCGCTATTGCGGAGACAAAAATCCATGAAATGGAAGCAAATCCATTTCCAAAAAATGCAATGCTCATAAAGAGTATAATGAGGGTAGTGTTATTTACATAATTGGCCCCGATGATGCTTACAGATAACAGCAATCCAATAATCACCGGAAGCTTTCGTGCAATGCCCGCAGAAACCCCCTTTTTAAGCATGTAATCAGATAGAAATCCTGACAATAGCAACCCGGCACAGGCAGCCAAAAAAGGAACCGAAGCCAGGTAACCAGACTTTATGAAACTAAGTCCCCGATATTTTACCAGGTAGGTAGGAAACCAGGTAAGAAAAAACCAAAGCGTAGCATTAATAGAAAACTGGCCTATGTAAATGCCCCAAAGCTTGCGGTAAGAGAACACTTTTTGCAGGTCTTTCCGGTTAAAGGAGTTACTTGCTTTTTTTTCGTTTGAAGCCACTGCATTTATTACGCCACCTCCATCTTTAATATAATCCAATTCACCCTGGTTTACCCTTGCATGTTGCAAGGGATCGCGGTAAATAAAGTACCAAACCACTCCCCAAACAATACCTATTAAGCCGGTAATAATGAACAATCCTCTCCACCCAACATAGTATTGAGTAGTTACCAGCAAAGGGGTTAATAAGGCCAGGCCAATAAACTGACCTGAAGTGTATATGGCTATAGCTGTGGCCCGTTCTTTATCGGGAAACCAACTGGTAACAACCCTGTTGTTTGCAGGAAAGGCTGGAGCTTCGAAGGCGCCGGTGGCCATACGCAAGGCAAATAAGCTGGCAAATGTTTTGGTAAATCCCTGAAATAAAGTTGCCAGCGACCAGCATATAAGGCTAAAGGTATATACCAGCCGTGGACCAAATTTGTCTACCAATATGCCGCCGGGAATTTGCAGGGCTGCATACGACCATCCAAAAGCAGAAAAGATTAAACCAAGTTGTACAGGAGATAATTGAAAATCGTTTGAGAGGGCGGTGGCTGCAACCGAAATGTTGCTTCGGTCCATATAATTAATAACGACATTTATAAAGATGGCAGCCAGTATTCCATAACGGACCTTTGTTGGTTTGGTTGTATTAATGAGTTTCATATGGCAGTAAGTAATGAATATTAGGAAACTGCATCAACATATTGCCTGGCAGTAACTCTTAATTGTTGCAGGTATAAATCGGTTAGGGTTTGTGCCTTTACTAATGCACTACCTATTCCAAAAGCTATAGCTCCGGCTTTAGAAAAGTCAACAATATTTTGTAGGTTAACTCCCCCGGTAGGCATTAAAGGAATGTGGTTAAGCGGTCCTCTTATATCTTTAAAATAACCCAAGCCTGCACTTGCAGGAAACAGTTTAATGATGTCGCCTCCAATTTTATGGGCTTGTACAATTTCGGTTGCAGTAAATGCTCCGGGTATGCTAACTACATTTAATTCTTTAGTGACCCTGATAGTATGTTCATCCACCGAAGGTGAAATAATGAATTGTGCACCGGAATTAATAGCAGCCCTTGCCGTTTCAGCAGCCAGTACTGTACCTGCGCCAACCAATATTTTGCCTTCCATTTGCTTGGCAATTGCACCAATTGATTCTAAAGCCCCTGTTGAATTTAACGTAATCTCCACCAGGCGAATACCTCCTTCGTACAAAGCCATTACAATGGGCAAAACATCTTGCGGCGGCACGCCCCTCAAGATGGCTACAATTTTATGTTTATAAATTTGTGATAATATATCCATGCTGATACCACTTTTTTTTGATGCACGAAAAGTTAGGGCAAATAAATTACTGCACTGACTGTAAGATTTACAAACTCTTAAAATCATCCAACTATTTTTGGATGGGGGCAATGATTATAAACAAAAAGCCCAAAGAAATGATCTTTCTCCGGGTTTCAATAAATAAGAATAGTATCAATGATAAAGTTTCTGGAACAACAAAAAACGATGGGTTATCTCAGGTTGTGATATACTTTCTGCACGTCTTCATCCTGCTCCAGCTTATCAATTAGTTCAAGAACATCTTTGGCCTGTTCTTCATCAAGTTCGACAGTTGTAGTAGGTATACGGGTAAGTTCGGCAGTAATCACTTCAATCTTTTTGTCCTCCAGGGCTTTGGTCATGTTGCCAAATTCTTCGAATGGAGTACGCAGTACAATATTTCCTTCGCTGTCTTCACCAATTTCTTCAAGGCCAAAATCAATCAACTCAAGCTCCAGGTCTTCCATGTTCAAGCCTTCGTTCTTAATTTTAAATTCACCCATGTGGTTAAAAAGAAAATTCACCGAACCACTATTGCCCAGTGCCCCATCGCCTTTTCTAAAATGCATTCTAACATTTGCTACGGTACGGGTGGGGTTGTCGGTAGCAGTTTCAACCAAAACCGCTACGCCATGTGGTGCATAACCTTCGTATACAATCTCTTCGTAGTTGGTCATGTCTTTACCCATCGAACGTTTAATGGCAGCTTCCACACGGTCTTTTGGCATGCCCACCCCTTTGGCATTTGCAAAACACCTGCGGAGTACGGGGTTTGTTGCAGGTTCGGGTCCACCTGCTTTTACAGCAATCACAATCTCTTTACCAATACGTGTAAACTGCTTGGCCATTTTATCCCAGCGGGCAAACATGGTGGCCTTTCTAACTTCAAATATGCGACCCATAGTAAAATCGTTATTTAATCAATGTGTTTTTAGACGGTTGCAAAAGTAAGGATTAAAGGAAAACGATAACTTTACAGCAAACGTGGTGAAATGATAACCGATTTTAATCAACTCGATTTAAGCAAGAAGTATACTTATGCCGACTACATGACCTGGATGTTTGAGGATAGGGTTGAGTTGTTTAAAGGTTGGGTTAAAAAGATGAGCCCTGCGCCTAATATGAGTCATCAAAGAATTTCGATGAACCTTGCAGGAGCAATTTGGAATTTTATTGAATACAAAACCTGCAATATTTTCACTGCACCATTTGATGTTAGGCTGGTGGGCAAATCAAATGTAAAAAATACTAGACCAGCCTCTTCAATTTACACCGTTGTTCAACCAGATATTTCAGTTATTTGCGATCAATCGAAGTTGGATGAGAAAGGATGCTTAGGCGCCCCTGATTGGATAATAGAAATTGTATCCCCCGGCAACACCAAGAGGGAAATAGACGATAAATTTGAGATATACCAGGAAAATGGTGTAAGAGAATATTGGATCATTCAACCTACCGATGAAACCTTAACTGTTTTTGAACTTAAAGAACAAAGGTTTCAATTTATAAAAATTTATAACAATGTTGACGAGGCGCCAGTAGGTATTTTTCCAGGATTTACTATTGATTTAAAGGGCGTTTTTAAGAAGTAATTAATCTCATCGTCCTACAATCTAACAGAGACGCCAGGTTACAACCTGGCGTCTCTGTTATTAATTAATTTATGCTTTCCTGTTTTGGTTGCAAAAGTAAGGTTAAAGGAAAATGATAACTTTACAACAAACATGGTGAAATGATAACTGATTTTAATCAATTGGATTTAAGCAAGAAGTATACTTATGCCGACTACATGACCTGGATGTTTGAGGATAGGGTTGAGTTGTTTAAAGGTTGGGTTAAAAAGATGAGCCCTGCACCAAACATGAGCCATCAAAGAATTAGTTGGAATCTTGCAGGTAAGATTGCGCATTACATGGATAGCATTCAGTGCGCAGCTTTTTCAGCACCTTTTGACGTAAGACTTATGGGTAAGTCAAAATCAGAAAAGGCCAAAGAGGACTCATCTGTCTATACTGTTGTTCAGCCTGATATATGTGTGATATGCGATAAGTCTAAGTTGGATGAAAGAGGTTGCATTGGAGCACCAGACTGGATAATAGAAATTGTATCTCCCGGCAATACAAAGCGGGAAATTGATGATAAATTTGAAATTTACCAGGAAAACGGTGTTAAAGAATATTGGATTGTACAGCCCACCGATGAAACAGTAACTGTATTTGACCTTAAGGAGCAATTGTTCCAATTTAGAAAAATTTATAACAATGTTGACGAGGCGTCAGTAGGTATTTTTCCGGGATTTAAAATTGATTTGAAGGGTGTTTTTAAGAAGTAAGTATTATATGTTTCATTCGCAACAAACGAAAACGCCCGGCTCAAACCGGGCGTTTTTAATATCAATAAAAAATCCTATTTCTTATTCATTCTTGTAAAAAATAATAGCAAATGCAACACTGCAAATACCAGTGAGAAAATATACAATCCCCAATCTGGTGTCTCTGAAACTGAATGATGCAACACAGCCACTATGGCCAGTAACAATCCAAGGCCAATACCAATCATTGAAACGATCCTGTTACTTCTTGAATGGGTAGCAGAAGTATGGTCGGACAACATGCTATGCTTTAAACCATAAAACAAGTACACGTCAAAACCTATTAGCATCCAAACCAATAACCTGATCCATGTATCCAATGGCAAAAACACCATCATAAATAAACAGGTAGCGATACCAAGTATAGGAACCAGCGGCACCAAAGGCGTTTTAAATGCTCTTTCCAGGTTGGGTTGCTTTATTCTTAAAACCCATATACCAATGCATACCAATATAAAGGCAAACAAAGTACCGATACTCGTCATTTCGCCTACTACACGTGCAGGAACAAATGCTGCAAACAAGCTTACAAAAAGCATGAACAGTAAATTGGATTTGGCCGGAGTTCTAAATTTCGGATGTACACTGTGGAATACAGGAGGAAGCAGGCCATCTTTACTCATAGAAAAAAAGACCCTTGATTGTCCCATAAGCATTACCAATATTACAGAAGCATATCCTCCTAAGATGGCTACTATGATAGCCCTGTTAAGCCAGGGATAATCAGGAGTAATACTACCATCAGCATTTGTGGTACCCATATGATCGATTGCCACTTTAACGGGGGCAATACCATCTTTACCGGCAAAAGAAAGATAGCTGGTAACACCGGTCATAACGTGTGCAAACAAGATGTAAAGGACTGTACAGATGGCCAGCGAGCCCAATATACCAATTGGCATATCTCTCTTTGGATTTTTTGCTTCCTGCGCAGCAGTAGAAACCGCATCAAATCCGATGTAAGCAAAAAATACAATAGCTGCAGCCCTGATTATACCACTGAACCCAAACTCACCAAATTTGCCTAAGTTCTCAGGTATATATGGAACGTAGTTGGCCTTGTTTATATACTTCCAACCTAAAACAATAAAGGTTAATACCACCGCAACTTTTAAAGTAACGATGACAGCATTTACAGCGGCACTTTCTTTTGAACCTTTAATCAATAGAAGGCTTACAATAACTACAATAAAAACTGCAGGAGCGTTAATGACGCCACCATCCCATGGGCCTGTTGCCAGGTAAGAGGGCAGATGAATATTAAAATCTTCGAGAAATTTAACCAGGTAACGGCTCCAGCTAATTGCTACCGTAGCAGCACCAACTGCATATTCCAACACAAGGTCCCAACCAATAATCCAGGCAATAAACTCACCCATGGTGGCGTACGAATAGGTATAGGCACTTCCTGCCACGGGTATCATCGATGCAAATTCAGCATAACACAAACCGGCAAAAGCACAACCAAAGGCAGCAACAATAAAAGATATGGTAATGGCAGGGCCAGCATTGTTTGCAGCGGCAAGTCCTGTTATTGAAAAGAGACCGGCCCCGATAATTGCTCCAATTCCTAAAGCCACCAGCGACCCGGATCCAAGGGTTTTTTTCAAACCTTTTTCCGTGTCCGATGCCTCGGCCATCAAAATATTCATTGGCTTTTTGACAAATAAACTCATAATACTGTTAGTTAATTTTTATTTAAAAAAGGTGCGGAAAAATAAGCATTTATTCAAATTGGCCCACTTTTCTTTTAACCTGCCGAACACTCAAATCTTTATCAATAACGGAGGAAGCAGCAGGTCATTGGTCGTTAGGAATTGCAAAGGAAAAATTAAAAAGGAAAAAGTGGTTGTAGGGTTGAAGCCGTAAAAGATTTAAATCTACAGACAGCAAATATCTATTAAACATTTACTTACAGTTCATCTGTAAACGATCGACTATTGAACAATAAGGTGCCATTACTCATTACTCATTAGCAATTACGAAGTAAAAAAATAAAAGTAAATATGGGTGCAGAGATGAAGAGGTATGGGTTGCTTCGGTTGGTTTCCGTTTAATTACAAACACTATATTGCACACATAATTTTTCAGTATGCATCACGAGGCTCCCAAAACTAAAAGCAAGCTTACCTTATATATTATTGTTGCTATGATAGTTGGTGTGGCCACAGGTTACTTTATTCATGAAAATGCATCACCACAAACCATTGCAACTTTTTCAAATAACATTAAGATACTCACCACTATTTTTCTTCGGCTTATACAAATGATCATTGCGCCTTTGGTATTTTCAACGCTGGTTGTAGGCATTGCAAAATTGGGCGACTTAAAAGCAGTGGGCAGAGTAGGAGGTAAGGCATTACTGTGGTTTGTTACGGCTTCGCTGGTGTCTCTGTTAATTGGTATGGTGCTGGTTAACTTTTTTAAACCGGGAGAAGGTATTGACCTGAGCAATGCTGATGCAGGTGGTGCAAAGGACCTGATTGGAAAAACACAGGAGTTCTCTTTAAACAAATTTATTGAACATGTTTTTCCAAAGAGTGTTTTTGAGGCGATGGCTACAAATGAAATTTTACAGATAGTGGTCTTTAGTATATTTTTTGGAGTAGCAACTGCGGCTCTTGGCGATTATGGTAAAATTATTGTGAGGGGACTTGAGGCAGTATCGCATGTGATATTAAAGATGGTAAACTATGTTATGAGCTTTGCTCCGCTGGGAGTATTTGGTGCCATTTCTGCGGTTATAGCTACAAAGGGATTAAGTGTTTTTTATTTTTATGGTGCTTACCTCTTATACTTTATTATCGGCATTTTTATATTATGGGCCTTATTACTGCTGGTTGGTTATATTATTTTAAAACACCGGTTAAAAGGTTTATTGAAGCGGATAGCCCAACCTTTACTTATTGCTTTTAGCACCACCAGCAGCGAGGCAGTGTTTCCTAAATTAACTGAAGAGTTGGAGCGTTTTGGCTGTAAAGACAAAATAGTTGCCTTCATTTTACCATTGGGCTACAGCTTTAACCTTGATGGAAGCATGATGTAC
>JANPPB010000172.1:0-6345 GCA_031428295.1 Segetibacter sp.
CATATTCCATACACAAATACAATTTTTCCAAAGTATTTAGTTTCATGTAAGGACAATCATTACAGGCACATGAATTATTCGGTGGAGCTGGTATAAAAGTTTTGCCCGGAGAGTCTTTTTGCATCTGATGGAGAATACCTGATTCGGTAGCAACAAAGAATTCCCGAGCATTGTCCACAGCTGAATAAATTAAAAGCTGTGTAGTACTTCCAATAAAGTTAGCCACTCGTAGTACAGCTTCCTCACATTCGGGATGGGCGATGACTTTTGCGTTAGGATGCCTGACCTTAAGCTTTGTAATTTTCTCCAGGCTAAATATTTCGTGAACCATACATGCACCATTCCATAAAAGCATGTTTCTGCCAGTCTTTTTGTTCAGGTATCCTCCCAGGTTTTTATCAGGCGCAAAAATTATCTTTTGTTCTACAGGTAGGCTCTCAATAATCTTTTCGGCATTACTACTGGTGCAAATAATATCGCTCAATGCTTTTATCTCTGCTGTGCAGTTAATATAACTAATGACCACATGGTCAGGGTGCTTGTCTTTAAAGGCTTTAAAGAGGTCCGCAGGGGCACTGTCGGCTAATGAGCAGCCTGCCTTAAGGTCGGGAAGAACAACTTTTTTAGTTGGGTTAAGAATTTTAGCTGTTTCTGCCATAAAGTGCACGCCGGCAAAAACAATCATATCAGCATTAGTGCTTTGTGCTTTTTGAGCCAAACCCAAACTGTCTCCCAAAAAATCAGCGACATCCTGAATATCTGGCTCCTGGTAAAAGTGCGCAAGAATAATTGCATTTTTTTCTTTCTTCAATCTTTCAATCTCCGCAAACAAATCGAGATGCACATCTATTTCAACATCGAGAAACCCATTTACATTAATTGAATTTTTGGCTGCTGCTATGTTCATAACTACTGTAGTATTATTAAAGATTCTATTTATTATATAAAAACCCTACTACTATTACGGCTGTTAATAGCGGGATAACTTTATTTTTTATTATTTGTAAAATTAACTCAACCTACTTTATCAACCTTAGTTAACAATTAGTTCACATACACCTTTTCAATCTTTACGCAGTCTTTTAAAGGTTTTACACACATGGGGATTACGTAACTACTGTAAAAAAAATTTGGACAATCATCAAAATTGTCTGTTGATATGGTTGGGATAAACGAACGTTTGTTAACCGGAGCGGTAAGCCTCCACTTCTCTTTGATTATTTAGTATCATATTATCCACTACCTCAACCTAAATTTTTATTGCTTATCCACAGCTTTCATTACATATAAACAACGACATGTTAATAGTGTTTAAAAGGGCCCAAAATATTGAAATTTCGGACCTCTTTTTTATCAAAAATCTGACTGATTAAAATCTTCTGAAAAATAGTATTCATCAGGGTTTGAAGGGTTATCCACAATTTGTTCAAACCATATATTCCCCTATTTTTGCCATCCACTTTTAAAAGCTATATAATAATATGTCGGTTATTCAGAAAATCAGGGACAAATATGCGGCAGTAGTGATCGCGGTGATAGCCCTTAGTTTGGTTGGTTTTATATTGATGGATGCGTTTGTGGGTAGAAGTCGTGGAGCAGGTACCAGTACTACCATTGGTAAAGTAAACGGAGAAAAAATTGAGCGGAATGATTTTGAGAAGAAACTGACGATGCAACAGCAAATGTATGCAAGCCAGGGCGCCCAAAGAGATCAGTTAATTGGAAATGTTTGGGACCAAAGTGTGGATGATATTGTAATGAACCAGGAATATAAAAAACTGGGTTTACAGTTTACAGCAAAAGAATTGAATGACCTTCTTTTTGGACCCAATTCGCCGCAGTGGTTAAAGAACGAATTTACCGACAAGGCAACCGGCCAGTTTAAAGTGAATGATGCCAAGCAATATTTTGCCCAAATGAAAAAGCAAAAGGACAATCCAAACCTGGAGATGTTTAATGAAGCTTACATAAAGCCTACAATTAGCCAGGCACTTCGCGAAAAATATATGGCTTTATTGAATCAAACTATATATGTACCTAAGTGGATGGCTGAAAAATCTTTGGCTGATCAAAATTCTATTGCAAATTTTTCTTATGTAGCTGTGCCCTATACTTCAATATTGGACAGTACTATTAAAATAAGTGATGATGATGTAAAGTCATATGTTGATAAACATAAAGAAGAGTTTAAGCAGGAAGATGCGGTTCGCAGCATTTCTTATGTATCATTCAATGCTTTTCCAAATGGTCAGGACAGCTCGAATGTATTTAATCAAATAAATAATATGAAATCAGAATTGGCTATTGCAACTGATCCTCAAAATTATTTAACCAGGGTTTCAAGCGAAACTCCATACCTGGATGCCTATATATTAGGTTCAAAAATTATGGTACCTAATGCTGACACTATTAAAGCGTTGGCTGACGGCCAGGTATTCGGACCTTACCTGGATGGTAAAAATTATACAGTTGCAAAAATGATTGGTCGCAGAAGTATCCCGGACAGTGCAAAAGTTCGTCACATATTAATTAAGACTGCTGAAAAAGGCCAACCAGTATTGGCAGACAGTGTTGCAAAATTTAGAATTGATAGTATTGAAAACGCTATTAAATCAGGAGCAGATTTTAACTCGATGGTTATTAAATATAGCGATGACCAGGGTAGTAAGGCAACTGCCGGGGAGTATACTTTTCCAAGCACTCAGTTTTCTGGTATAAGCAAAGAATTTGCCGAGGTAGCATTTTATGGTAACGTAGGCGATAAGAAAGTGGTTAAAGTTGAAAATGCACAATACAGCGGTTTCCATTATATCGAGGTTTTAAAGCATATAAACCCAGGTACCGGATATAAGGTGGCTTACCTGAGTAAGACGATTGATGCCAGCCAGGAAACAATTAACACTGCAAACAACGCTGCCGCTCAGTTTAGTGCATCAAGCAGAAATCAAAAACTATTCGAGCAAAATGCCGCAAAGGAAAAAATTCAACCTTTAACCGCTGTAGATATTAAACCAAATGATTTCACAATTCCTTCATTAGGGGAAAGTCGCCAGTTTGTACGTTGGATATATGACAATAAAGTGGGCGATGTAAGTGAGCCTTACGAAATTGGCGACAGCTATATTGTAGCACTTATAACCAGCGCTCAACAAAAGGGAATTATGGGTGTTGCAAAAGCCCGCCCGACAGCCGAGCAATTTATTCGTAACGAGAAAAAGGCTCAGCAAATTATTTCGGGCAAGTTTAAAGGTGGTGCTACAATAGAAGCTGTAGCCCAGGGTGCAGGCGGGCAGGTTTTACGTGCAGACAGTGTAAGCTTTGCGCAGCCATTTATTCCTAATGTTGGTAACGAACCAAAAATAACCGGCGCAGCTTTCAACAAAAGCATACAGGGTAAAGTAAGTGAGCCAATTGCAGGTAACACCGGTGTATTCGTAATTAAAGCCGATAAAATTTCGGCAGTAGCGGGTGCAATATCAAATGCTGATGAACTTCGCAAGCAAATGGTTATGCAGTTAAAGCAGATGGGTGGTTTTAGGAGTATGGAAGCACTTAAAAAAGTTGCAGACATTAAAGACAATCGCTCTGATTTTTATTAATATTCCCATCTTATAAAAGAGGAGCAACCCTGCCTATTGGTGGGGTTGTTTGTTTTAGCTGGTCATTGCTTAACCTATTTTGACACTTTAATTATCGTTTAAATATGAATGGCAGTTACCAGTTTTCAAGCACGATGGCAGCAGAATTTTTTGACAATTTCAGCAGCCCACGTAACGAGGCACAAGAAAAGTATCCATCATTTTTTTCTTACAGTTTTGCCGTACCTAACTCGTGCCCCAGCCACAAGCGTTAAATTTTATATAGAAGTAAGCTACAATTCTAAATACGCCTCGTTAATACCCTATTTCGAAAGTTCATCTGTTGCAATCAGTTTGGAGAACCCTGTAACTTTGTGCCAGTTTAAAGCCTATGTAGAAAGAATTATGGAAAACGTAATTATTAATAAAGTAGCAGAAAGTGTCCTAACCAGTCTTGATCTGGAAGAATATTATCCTAAGGAAGCCATTGCCGTGTTTGATATGAAGGACCATTTATTTATGGGACTTATTTTAAAAGAAAAAGATTTCAGGGCTGCATTAAGCACTTTAGATTGGGAACAGTACCGTGATAAGAACGTTGCCCTCACTTGTTCTGCAGATGCAATCATACCTGTGTGGGCCTACATGTTAGCAGCAACCAATTTGCAACCTGTTGCAAAGGCGGTTGTTTTTGGCGATGAAAAGACATTGGTTAATACACTCATCATAAAAAATCTTTCGGCAATAAATGGTGAAGATTATACAGACAAGCGTGTGGTGGTAAAAGGCTGTGGGGATACACCCATACCCGAAGCAGCTTATGTAGAAATTACCAGCAAGCTTCGCCCCTATGTAAAAAGTATTATGTATGGCGAGCCCTGCAGTACGGTTCCTATTTATAAAAGAAAGTAGAGTTACTGGTTGGTCGTTGTTGCCTTTATCTTAGAGACTCTCTTTGCCGCTGTGCCTTCGTGCTTCCCATAAAATTCTTTCTGCTACATTGTGACTTTGAGTCTTTGGGGTTCCCCAACTCCTTATTCGTAGTCACATTCAACCGTACTCTATTTAAAATATCGCCGTGTATCTCCCTGCCGCTGTGCCTCCGTGGTTCCAAAAAAAACCTTGGTGCCTTTGTGGCTTCGCGGCAAAAATTTTTGCAATAACTTGTTCACACAATCTTAAATGTGGCATCAGGCTTCACAATTTATCCTTTAGGCGATCATGCTGTAACCATTGAGTTTGGTAGTGAGATCAGTATAGACACCAATCAACGGGTATTGTCATTATTCCATCATTTAAAAGCAAATCCTTTTCAGGGTTTAATGGACATTATTCCAGCCTACACCACCGTAACCATTGTATATGATATCGCAGAAATTAAAAAACGTTGCACTCCCACTCAGACTGCATACGATTGGTTAGAACAACATGTAACCAACATTTTGCAAACTCATAAACTTCAATATTCAGTTGCAACCAGAGAAATCAAAATCCCGGTATGTTATCATCCCTCATTAGCACCCGATATTGAGGGGCTGGCGGCTCATCACCACTTAACAATTGATGAGGTCATCGGTTTACACACCTCAACTACTTACCATGTTTATATGCTCGGCTTCTTGCCCGGTTTTCCATACATGGCAACCGTACACGAAAAATTAATTACCCCACGTAAGTCTACTCCGCGTAAGCAAGTTGCAGCAGGTAGCGTAGGTATCGCAGGCAATCAAACCGGTATCTATCCTTTTGCTTCTCCCGGAGGCTGGCAGCTAATTGGGCAAACACCTCTTAAAATATTTGATGTGCACAAGGCTGAACCAGCTTTATTACAACCCGGTGACCAGGTTACCTTCTATGCAATTTCCTTATACGAATTCAACCATCAACAACAGGCATGAGCATACGTATAGTTAAGGCCGGAGTGAGTGATGCTTTCTTTGATGCAGGCCGCTTTGGATATCAGCACCTGGGCATTAATCCTACCGGAGCAATGGATACAATTGCAGTAAAAATTGTCAATGCCCTTACGCTCAATCCTGCTAATGAAGCAGTACTTGAAATGCATTTTCCTGCAGCTACTATTTTATTTGAAAAAGATGCCCTGATAGCAATAAGTGGGGCCGATTTTTCTGCCACCATTAATGACCATATCATCCCTCTCAACAAACCGATTCTTGTAAAGCAACATGCATTCCTTCAATTTAAAAAACCACAAAAAGGTGCAAGGGTTTACCTGGGTGTGCAAGGGGGATTTAAACTCTCATCGTGGTTAGAAAGTTATAGTACTAATACCCTTATAAATGTTGGTGGGTTCAATGGCCAAAAGTTGAAGCCCGCCGATAAAATTCTCTTTAAAATTGACCTTGCATACCCTTTACTCCAATCAACCAATCTGTTTCAAATCCTACCCTTTCAGGCAAACATAAACGAGCTCTATCAAGGCGGTTTATTGAGTATTGTAGCGGGTGGGCATTTCAGTTTACTAACCAACAACAGCAAGCAACAATTGCTGAAGCAAAACTTTACAATAACAGCAGATAGCAACCGAATGGGTTATAAGCTTCAATCACATCCTTTATTATTACAGCAACCGCAAAACATCATTTCATCGGGCGTTACAAAAGGTACTATTCAACTCATACCAAACGGACAACTCATTATCTTAATGGCCGATCACCAGACCACCGGTGGCTACCCAATAATTGGTCATGTAATTACTGCTGATGTATGCAGCCTGGCTCAACACAACCCAAACGATTCCATAAAC
>JANPPB010000173.1:0-7181 GCA_031428295.1 Segetibacter sp.
TGCCATATTGGGTGTTGGTATTATGATGGGTGCTGCATGGGCTTACGAAAGTCTTACGTTCGGTGGTTATTGGGCCTGGGACCCGGTAGAAAATGCCTCAATAGTACCATGGCTGGTTATGATTGCCGGTATGCATACCAACCTTATTTTTAAAAGTAGTGGGTACTCACTCAAGAGCACTTATGTCTTTTACATTCTTTCATTCATGCTGGTGTTGTATTCAACTTTCTTAACACGTAGTGGCATATTGGGCGATACTTCGGTACATGCCTTTACTGACCTGGGTATGAACTCGCAATTGGTTTTGTTTCTGCTCGTTTTTCTGGTGCCATCCTTCACTTTATTTTTTCTGCGAAGCAAAGAAATTCCTACTATTATTAAGGAGGAAAATACTTATAGCCGCGAGTTCTGGATGTTTATTGGAGCACTGGTTTTATTCTTATCAGGCATGGTCATCATTATAACCACCTCGTTGCCCGTGTTTAATAAAATACTCTCAACCAAGTGGGCTGTCGGCGACGACCCTGAGGGTTTCCATAACCAGGTACAGGTATTTGTAGCTATTATTATTGGCATGCTCACAGCTATAACACAGTATTTAAAGTACAAGGATACCGCACGTAAATACCTGTTTAAAAAAATTATGGTGCCAACAATAGCAGCAGTACTGCTTAGTGCGGCTATTACTATTTGGGGTGGAATAGCGTATGATAAAAAAGGAATTGGATTTTTAATAGCAGTTCATTTGGCGGTCTTCGCGGCGGTGTACTCAATTGTTGCAAATTCCAGTTATATATGGCTGGTTATGAAAGGCAGGGTTAGGGCTGCAGGCCCATCTGTAGCACACGTGGGTTTTGCGTTGGTATTGTTGGGCATCTTAATATCCTCTTCAAAAAAATCAGTTTTAAGTTATAACACCACGGGTATGTCGCCACTAAAAATGGGCGACAAAGAAAGTCCGCTTGAAAACATTACCCTGGTAAAAGGAGTGTCTACCGACATGGGCAAGTACATGGTTACATACAAGGGCGATACACTTAACAAAAACGATCGAAAGAGATACTATGAAATCAATTTTGTAAAAAAATCAGATAAAGAAACCTTCAGTCTATATCCTGACATTATAGAAAACAATAAAGGCTCCGAAGGTGTAACTCCTAATCCAGATGCAAAGCATTATTGGAACAAAGACATCTTTACCTACCTTACTTTCTTAGGTGATCCTACAAAAATTAAAGCAAACGATACTTCTACATTTAGAAATAGAGAAGTAAAAATTGGTGATACACTTTTTTACAGCAATGGTATTATGGTGTTGAATAAAGTACTGATCAATCCGCAAAACGAGCGCTATAATTTTGCTGCAACCGACACTGCCCTGGCACTTGATATTTCGGTAATTGCAAAGGATGGTAACAGGTATACCAGCCAGCCACTAATAAAAGTAGTGAATGGTACAGTGGTAAAAGTGCCCGATACTGTTATGGCCCAAAGCCTGGTGATACAGTTTAACCAGGTAAAAGATCAACAGAAGGGCTTGCTTGAAATGGGAGTAAAAGAAACCAGTGGCGTTTTAGATTTTGTAACCCTAAAGGCTTATGAATTTCCTTTTATTAACGTGTTATGGTTGGGCATAGTGGTTATGGTTATTGGATTTTTTATGAGTATCTATCAAAGGCTTAAAACCAATGTAAAGATGGTAAGCAAAACTGAGAACCCTGTTACCAAAAGCACCGGTAAGATTTCGCAGGTATAAATGATTTTGTAGCTCCCTAAATAACAAATCCGCTGGCACCACCAGCGGATTTATTATGTACATGACCTTGTAGCTCAAAACAGTTTTATTGCTTCACAAACTTTATTATTTTTCTTTCATCCAGGCTTTCTGCAATCAATGTATACACGCCACTTTTCAGTTCGTGTAATGAAAGGGTTACAATGCCACTGCCATTGATCGTTTGTTGGTTGCGCATCAGTTTGCCTCCTGCATCAACAATCCTGAGTGTTATTTTTTCATTTGAAGATGATATTTGTAATGGCAACAAATTAGTGGCTGGGTTACCCAGTAGTTTTATAGTAAATAAATTCTGGCCACTTAGTGTCAACGTAATCACTTTGCTATAAGTAAAGCTGCCATCTTTACTACGCTCCTGCAAACGGTAAAATACCTTTGGCTTCGATATGGAATTGATACTTGCATCCACAAATTGATAAGTTGATTTATAGGTAGCATTACCGGTAGCCGTTACCGTTCCAAGGTTAAAAAAATTCTGACCATCATCGCTACGTTGTACCACAAAATCGCGGCTGTTTATCTCTTTTGATGTTGTCCATTGTACCAGGGCATTGCCGATACTTTTAGCTACAGTAAAATCAAGCAGGTGTAAGGGCAAGGGTAGTACGCCTTCCAGTACATATAAGTCGAAAGCCGATGGACTATCACCATTGGTAGCATTAAACAGTAGCCTGCCGTTTGTTACAAAATAATACAAGGTCGGGTCAGCATCAGCAGCATTTGGATTTATATCAGCAACCATCGTGGTTCCTGCTTCAGTTCCATCACTTTTGTAAACCTCTAATCCCTTAACATTGTCGTTTGCAGTAAAATAAAAGTTTGCTGATGTATAAGCATAACTGCTGAATGCTACTCCATCGCTTGCATTTGGGCCAATGTTTTTTACCATTTTGGTCCCCGGCAATGTCCCGTCCGAAACCCAAAGTTCTACACCTTCAGCTACTGTGCCTGCTGTAAAAAAGAATTTGTTACCCTGGAAAAGAGGCTGTGTTACGGTAAGATTTACGAAATCGATATCATAAGGAGGAAATACAAATGGTGATCCGCCATAATCAACAGGTGAAAATGCTTTAAACAATGTAGTGCCGTTGGGCGTTCCGTCCGATTGCCACATTTCGAAACGAGTATTTAAATCAGAAGAGGTAAAAAAGAATTTATCTCCAACTTTAACAGCATTAAAAACTGAAGTAGCAGAAAAAGGAGCGGATTGAATGTCTTTTAAAATAACCGTATTTAGTTCTGTACCATCAGTACTCCAAACTTCATCGCCACGAGTACCATCGTTGGCAACAAAAAACAATTTGTTATTAAAGCGAAATTGAAAAGGAAGATTACTAAAAGCATACATATTGCCGGGCCCGGGATTGATATCTTTTAAAATGGTAGTGCCTGCGGGTGTACCATTGGTTTTCCAATATTCAGTTCCATGCGCAGCATCAGTGGCCTGAAATATAACCAGGTTGTTGTAAGGTGAGAAGTAGTCAGGATTTGATGAAGCTGCGCCAGGATTGATATCCGCCAAAGGAATAGTTCCGGCATCGGTACCGTCCGACTTCCATAATTCAGCTCCTTCGGTTGCTGTACGTACCGATAACAACAGGTAGGTGTTATTTGAAAACAGATGATATGCATCGGTGGTATTGCTACCGGTAGGTTCGTCTATGATGTTTTTTACTAGAGTAGTACCTCCAGAGGTCCCGTCTGTGCGCCAAAGTTCCCTTCCTTCCGCAGGCCGGAATGCGGTAAAATACACGAAGCCATTAAGCGTAGCAAAATCAACATCAGGAATGGAACTGGCACTCGCAGGATTAATATCACTCACCAATGAAGTGCCACCTACTGTGCCATCAGTCTTAAAAACTTCAATGCCTGTAGCTGGTGTGTTGCCGCTAAAAATATAGGTAGCGCCCAGCAGGTTACCTGCATCTTTATATTTTATGGTATTTGATAATTGCAGGGTGCTTATCAGAGTTCCATCAGTAACCCATAATGTTGAGTCAATCTCCGAAACAAGCAGCACCTTTCCATTAGGCAGCGGAGCAATGGGTGTTAAACTGTTGTTCGAATTGATTTGTGTTACCTGGGCGGTTAACGAAAAGGTGGACAGTAGAACGAATGCGCAAAAGGGTAGAAAAACTTTCATAATGAGTATTTAAATTGATAATGAATAATAGTCCTTGTGTTGTTTAAAAGACATACAACACTTTACAGAAATCAACTTCGCTATAGTTGGACTGTAATTTTGTTCAATCTAAAAATAGTATGTATAATTTTTATATGAAAGACTTTTGGCCTATTTTAAGGGTGAAATTAATTGATAAGCTTTCGATGGTTGATGCTAACCCCGGTAATATTAAACTTTGCTTTTTTAATGCTTTAGCATATAACATTTTATATATACCTTTTGCTTTCTGTCCTCAACTTTAAATAAAAATCAATTTTATGTATAAGCTTATTTTACTGGTAGTGTTTGTAGCAGCATTTAGTTATACTTCGCAGGCACAACAACCAATCATAAATCATGATGATCCTCAAAACGGATCACCCAAGTCAGTTATTTTACAAATTGACAAGAAGGTTTGGAGTAAGGTTAAAAGAGCGCTTGATGGAGTTGACCAAAGATTTTACAAAATCAGGTATGGTAATGGAAATGTTTTGATTGATTCTCTGGGTTCCGCAGCAATAAACAGGTTGGAACCCATATCAGTTATTGGTGCCAGAACATCATCTATTTCTACTACAAATATTATTCAGGTAATTTCTGCCAGGGGTTCGGGTGGTAAAACAGTTGAATACATTGTTCTATACTGGGCATCGGATGCCATGAGCGAAATACCCGACAAGGTTGCAGAGGTAAACACCCTTTTAAAAAATAATTAGAGCAGATACCTTTTAATGAAATATAAACTGCTGGTTGTAGTAGTTTGCCTGCACCTTATAATAGTCGCAATCAAATCGTTTAGCACCATTGGTCCCAACACACATGAGGTTGAAAAAGGTGCGTTCAACCAGTGGGTAAGTAATTATACTGAGTATACTGTAATGCAGGCGGATTATGCTTTTTTTTCTCCAGATGTTGGTGCTGCACCATTTCTCAAAATAAAAATCAATACTGCAGCAGACTCCTTTTATATGCCTTTTAATGTAGCCAAAGGCGAAACAGGCATTCGCTTGTTTACAAGTCTTAATGCTTTTAACCAAACCTCTGATGCACGTGAACTTATGGCCAGGTCGTGGTCGGCATATGCTTTAAAATCATATAAGAATGCAGATGCAATAACAGTTTCTTACTTTTTAAAAATTCCACCAACCATCAAACAATTTGCTTCAGGCTACACAACCAAAGACTCGCTTTTGTACCAGGTAAAATATAAAGTACATGCAGAGTAAATGGCAAGTTTTTCTACAGTCGTTCTGGAAATTTTTTCTTGAACCTTCATCCCCGCTTCCGCTGGTTTTCTTAAGAATTTCATTTGCAGTTTTAGCCATAGCCCTATGGATTTCACTCTATCCTTCGGTGGAGCTTTTGTTTGGTAAAGAAGGTTATATTGAATGGTTTATATCTGATACTTTTTTCAGCAGCCAGGCAGTACCTACGTTATACAAAACGTTCAAATTATTTAACCAGTTCTGCACCGTTACACCCATTCAATTCATTCATGCATTGTACCTTGTTTATGGTGTATGCCTGGTCATGATTGGGATTGGTGTCTGTTCCAACTTAAGTGCTTTGATTGCCTGGCTCCTTCATCTTGTTCTATTTAATACCTCAGTTATTTATGCTTATGGAGTTGAGTCGTTTATCCATATACTGTTATTTTATTTCATCTTCATGCCAATTGATGCAGAATGCTCTTTAAGTTCTTTGTTTTTTAAAAAGGTTTGGGCCAAACAAAAAGTGGGCTCACAGGTAAGAGCCCGAATTTTTCTTAGAGTCTTGCAAATTCATTTATGCATCATTTACCTGGATGCAGGTTTGTCAAAAATGTTTGGCACCCATTGGTGGAATGGCGAAGCAGTGTGGAGGTCATTAACGCAATTCCCATTCAACCCATTCAACCTTTTATTCATTCATAAGTTTCCGGTGCTGCTACAGGTAATTAGCTGGCTGGTATTAGCAATGGAAACATTGTATATCTTCTTAATCTGGAACGATAAAACACGGCGTTTTTTTCTGCCATGTATTATACTTATGCATACAGGTATTGCTTTTTTAGTAGGCTTACATTTTTTTGGGTTGATTATGATCATCATGAACCTATCTGCATTTGCTTTTAATAACAGAGTCAAACTTGAAGGCATACAACCATCTATAATCATATCCAACTAAATTTGACATTCAACCATCTTGTATCATAAGAGTTCTTTCTATAATCAGAATAACATTTATCAGCTAATCTGTAAACATTCCCTTTTGCATGAAAACATATACTTTTTCCCCTTTTAAAACTTCAATTTTTTGTATTGCCTTAATGGTTTGGTGTAACTATAGCCAGGCGCAATTGGATACAGCTTTTATATCAGCCAAACTTTTAAAAAGTAAGGAAAAGCTGGTTAAAGAAAGTGTTCTCCTGGTGTATAAGAATGGCAGGATTATTTATAAAAACGAGTTGGGTGGTATGAACCTGAAGACCCAGCAACCCATTGGTGCGGCCAGCCAATGGTTAACCACAGCATTGGTAATGACTTTTGTGCAGGAGGGTAAGCTGTCGTTAAATGATAAGGTGAGTGATTACCTACCCATATTTTCAAAATATGGTAAAGGATACATAACAATAGCTCATTGTTTAACTAACAATACTGGCATACAAAATGAGCAGGGTATTGCCAAAATATTTCAGAAAAGTAAATTCCATACCCTGGAGGAAGAAGTAAATGATTATGCTGCGAAAAGGGAAATAAGTACCAACCCCGGCACTGAGTTTAATTATAGCAACATAGGTTTTAATATAGTTGGTAAGGTGTTGGAAGTTATGACTAAGAAGGCTTTTGACCGCCTGATGACCGAGCGCCTGTTTCGCCCATTAATGATGCGTAATTCAACTTTTGCCAATGAAGATTATAATGACGCGGTGAGCCCTGCATTTGGTGCCCGGTCAACCGCTGCAGATTACATTAACTTTCTTAGCATGTTATTGAACAAAGGAACATTCAATGGCAAGCCTTTTTTAAATGAAGCAAGCATTAATACCATGCTTACATTAAACACTAACAGTGCTTCTAAAAAAAATGCTCCAAAAATGTTGGAAGCTTCAAATTATGCCATGGGCAGTTGGATTTTGCAATTATCCGCTAACAATAAACCCACTGTTTTTGCGTCTCCATCATTGGGTGGCATGTGGCCCATTGTTGATGTTTGCCACCAATATGCATTGCTGCATTTTAC
>JANPPB010000174.1:0-1600 GCA_031428295.1 Segetibacter sp.
CTTTGATGATCCCAAGAACCTTACATTCTACCAGGCAACCGGGAAAAGTAGGTGCATCGGTAAGAACCAATATGTCCATAGGATCTCCATCTTCAGCCAGGGTATCAGGAATAAACCCAAAATCAAAGGGGAATACCATGCCCGCCGGCAGTGCTTTTTTCAGCTTGCATATATCAGCCTGTTGGTCGTAAGTGTATTTATTTCTACTGCCTTTGGGTGTTTCGATGATGGCATTAACCTGGTCGGTTTCGCCAATAAATGGAGGAGGTAATATCATGAAACCAATCATTCAAAATCCGTACCCTAAAGCCGGGCTTACTGTTATTTGGGTAGGTCGTCTTCCAAAATAAAACTGCGTAACCCGCTGGTTTTTCTTTCATCGGCTTCGGCTTTCAGGTAGGTAATGCTAACATTCAACTCAAAACCAATTAACAAAATAAGTGAGTTTAAATAGATGAGTAACATGAGGATGAGTACCGTGCCTATGGAGCCATACACTTTGTTATAGCTGCTGAAATGATTAACCCAGAATGAAAAAATAAACGTCATGGACACGGTAAGAAAGGTTGCAACCAGGGCGCCCGGAGTAAAGGTGTGCCAGCGTTTTTTTACCGAGGGACCTAACTTATAAATAAGTGCAATTCCATAGTAAAACAAGCATAGTGTTATTAGCCAGCGTAACACTTTAAACCAGAATATTCCGGTAGCGTTAACGTTCATCCGGGTAAGTATCTTTTCAAATAAATATCCCTGACCTATAAGTATGAGTATGGTACCGATCAGCAACCCTAACACAATTAAGGTAAGCCGGATAGCCTTCCATCTTTTCTTAAAAAAGCCCGTTTTAGTTTCGTGTTGGTAGATGGATTTATCAAATGTTCGAATAACGGTGAGCATGGCATTGGAGGCGTAATAAATCATCAATAAAAAACCAAACGATAGCAGGCTACCTCTTTGCGTATTTAAAAAGTCGTTCAAAAAAGTACTAACAAGGTTATATATGTTTTGATTGGGAGATATGTCTCTTGTTAATCGCAATAACTCCCGTGTAAACAACTTTGAGACTGGCAGGTAGGGGACTAAAGTGAAAACACAAATGCAGGCTGCAGGAATGGCCATGATAAAATTAAACGCAATGGCAGAGGCACGTTCGTTCAGTCCTACTTTGCTTACCTGTTTTCTGTAAAATTTAAAAACATCGTATAAGGGTACACCTTCAAAACCCGGAAGTATCACCTGCTTGCTTTTAAAAATCAGGTAGGCAACGGGGTGCGATTTTAATATAATTCGCTCTAGTTTGGTCAAAGGGTTTCTTTAGCTTTTTGTTTCCGTAAAATCAATTCGTCCAGCGCTTTTTGGTAGATCGCTGCATTTTTTTTATGTTCTGCATAACTAACGCTAAAGGTATGGTATCCGTTAAAATCGCTTCTGGCAACAAAAAACAGATAGTCAGTTTTTGGAGCGTCCAACACAGCATCAATTGTTTTGGTTGAAGGTGTGCAGATGGGACCGGGAGGCAACCCCTTATTTCGATAGGTATTATAAGGCGATACTACAGCGAGGTGCTTAAAGTAAATTCTCTTTAAGCTAAAGTCTTTTA
>JANPPB010000175.1:0-5743 GCA_031428295.1 Segetibacter sp.
CCAGAAGATCCTGAAACAAGTTCAGGATGACGGCTATAATAACAAAGCATCACCAGGCTTCTAATGCCCCACATGCTCCTTAACCAACATCTTCTTTACAACATCAACCAGTTCTCCTTTTGTAATGGGTATGCCCATAATTTTATTATAGCCTTTGGCATCAACCAAATACTTGTCACGTATAATTTTTATAAGCTGGCCATTATTAATCTCAGGTATCAGCACCTGGTCATAGTTCTTAATAATGTCACCAAGGTTTTTTGGAAACGGTCTTATGTAGCGCAGGTGTGCATGTGCAACTTCGTAGCCTTCGGCCAGTAATTCGTTTACAGCACTCTTGATTGCGCCGTAAGTACTTCCCCATCCAAGTATCAGCAATCTCCCTTTTTCAGGACCATTATCTAATTTTTGTTCAGGAATGTAATCTGCTATTTTCTCAATTTTCTCTTCTCTTATTTTCACCATCAACTGGTGGTTATCCGGGTCGTAGCTTACGTTACCGGTTATGTTTTGTTTTTCTATACCACCAATTCTATGTTCCAAGCCGGGTGTGCCTGGTATGGCCCATGGACGAACCAATTTTGCGTCCCTTAAATAGGGTTGAAATTTCTCTTCTCCATGGCCAAGTTCAGTTTTAAAATTCACTTCTATTTCAGGCAAGTCATCACTTACAGGAAATTTCCACGGTTCAGCGCCATTGGCAATAAAGCCATCACTTAAAAAGATTACCGGCGTCATGTGTTGTACCGAAATACGAACTGCCTCATAAACTGCGTTAAAACAATCGCTTGGTGTGGAGGCAGAAATAACCGGCATCGGGCATTCGCCGTTTCGACCATAGTACGCCTGTAACAGGTCGCTCTGTTCTGTCTTGGTAGGCAGGCCAGTACTGGGTCCGCCACGTTGTATATTAATGATGAGCAATGGTATCTCCAGCATTACAGCAAGGCCCATAGCTTCTGTTTTCAATGCCATTCCCGGTCCTGATGTGGTAGTGATACCTAATAAGCCTCCATAGCTGGCACCAATTGCCGAAGTAATAGCGGCAATCTCATCTTCGGCCTGAAAAGTTTTAACTCCAAATGCCTTGTGCTTGCTCAGCTCATGTAAAATATCGCTGGCCGGGGTTATAGGGTACGAACCCAGAAAGAGTTGCAGCTTACTTTTTTTAGCGGCGGCTATCAAGCCATACGACAGAGCCTGATTTCCCATTATGCTTCGGTACATACCGGGATTCATGCGGGCCTTCTCTACTTTATAAGTTGTAGTAAAAGCTTCGGTGGTATCAGCAAAATTGAATCCTGCCTGCAAGGCTTTGATGTTGCTTCGTAAAATCGTGTCCTTCTTACCAAATTTTTCTGTTAAGAATTGGATGGTGTTATCCATGTCACGATTGTACATCCAGTACAGAAAACCTAAGACAAACATGTTTTTCGCCCTGTCTTTTTCCTTCACACCCATTTCAAATTCTTTCAGAGCTTCACGGGTCATTTTGGTTACATCCATTTTAATAACCTGAAAGTTTTCAAGGCTGTCATCCTCCAGCGGGTTTACGCCATCGGGATAATTGGCCAGGCGTAAATTTTTATTATCAAAACCATCAACGTTTGCAATGATCTTACCGCCTTTCTTTATGCTCTTTAGATTTACTTTTAAAGCAGCAGCATTCATAGCAACCAATACATCGCAATTATCGCCGGGGGTAAAAATGCGGTTGCTGCTAAAATGTAGCTGGTAGCCGCTTACGCCTGGCAGGGTGCCTTGTGGGGCACGTATTTCTGCAGGAAAATCAGGGAAAGTTGCCAGGTCAATACCCAGCATGGCGGTATTATTGGTAAACTGGCTACCAGTCAACTGCATTCCATCACCACTATCGCCGGCAAATTTTATAACTACGTCTTGTAATACTTCCTGTGTACGGTTCATTAGGTAAAATTATCAATCAAAAAAAATCAATAGGCGAAGGTAATACAAGACCGTTTAGGTTATTTTAGATTTTGTAACCCTAACAGGATTTCGTAGCGGTATCACTGAAACAGAACTTGCAAACGCATATACCATCAACTTAAAAGCAAGGCAGCAACCTTTCAATTTTTAACACAGGAAAAAAGGATGCTTCATTAAATTTGTTCTTACATTAGTAGTACAAAAAACTAATTAAAAATTATGGAATTCAAATCGAGTAACCCGACCTTATCCGAGAAAATCTTCAACCGGTCAATCGAATCATCAAGCGAAGGCGTGATGACCGTTAGGGGGGTAATGAATAAGTTTGGCTTTATATTTTTAATGATGATGGCTTCTGCTGCTTTTACCTGGCATGCCTTTGAGCAGGGCCAGACTGTTAGCGGTTATTTATGGGGTGGCGCCATAGGCGGATTGGTAGTAGCTCTTATTATGAGTTTTAAACCAACCACTGCTCCTTACCTCGCTCCTTTGTATGGTTTGTTAGAAGGATTGTTTGTAGGTGCCTTATCAGTTACCATAAACTTTGCTTTTAGAGAAAGCTATCCTGGCATTGTACTGCAGGCAGTAGTATTGACCTTTGGTGCGGCAATCGGTATGTTTCTTCTATATAATTTTAGAATCATAAAAGTTACTGAGCGCTTTAGGTCGGTGGTGTTTACTGCTACAGCAGGTATTGCAATTTTTTATTTGATTGCTATGGTGTTGGGTATGTTTGGTATAAACATTGGGTTTTTGCACGAAGGCAGTTTGTTAGGTATTGGCTTTAGCCTTGTGGTAATTACCGTTGCGGCGCTTAACCTCATTATGGATTTTGATATGATTGAAAGAGGTGCTGAAATGGGTGCCCCTAAGCACATGGAATGGTTTTGTGCTTTTGGCTTACTGGTAACCATTGTTTGGTTGTATATCGAGATGCTGAGGCTGTTAAGCAAGATTGGCGGAAGAAACTAATTTTTGTACCTATAGAAAACATGGCCCGTTACTTTTTGTAGCGGGCTTTTTTGTGGGCATAAACAGGTCAAAATTCCGGTTGTTAGTTGTTGGTTGTTAGTTGGTGGTTATTGGTTGAGAGAGGGGGAAAATACAAGATGTTCGGTGTTGGTTGATTGTTGATTGAGAGAGAAGTTGACAAATGGCTAAATACACGTTGGTTGTTGGTTGAGACAGAAGTTGACGACTATCCACTTTATTCATTATTCTCTATTCATTATTCACTCTTCAATGTACTTTTTGATCTGCCTGTTCATTACATAAATAAAGAGGGGCGGAATGTGTGCCAGTATCATCATACCGGGATAACCCGTAGGCATTTGTGGCGAATGATTGTGGTGCCGCAGCAACTGGTATTTACGGCTTGCCATAAAATGATGATCGCTGTGGCGGCTCAATTCAAATAGCATTAACCTGCCCACTACGTGGTTGCTGTTCCAGCTATGCTGTGGTAAGGCTCTTTCAAATTTGTTGGGAGCAATTTCCTTGCGCTGCAGGCCATAGTGCTCGATATAATTTACGGTTTCAAGCAAGGCAATACCCATGAAAGCTGAAAGTAAATAACACAACAGAATGAACCAGCCAAACCATAAGCCAATAACAGAAACGAATAATAACTGGATGATTGTAAACAACACCATTTGGTTGTGGAGGCTGAAAACAGGATGTCCTTTCTTTTGCATATCTGCATTAGCAATATGCCATGCACTGATATAACTATAAACAATAGTTCGCACATAAAAGGAGAATAACCATTCATTCAACCGGGCCGAACTGGGATCGTTTGGAGTGGCAACTCTTTTATGGTGACCACGGTTGTGCTCTATAAAAAAGTGCATGTATTGCGATGTTAACAGCAGGCATTTGCCCAGCGCCTGTTCAAATTTATTGGTGCGATGCCCCAGCTCATGTGCCACATTAATTCCAAAAACACCGCAGAGTAGACCCATGCTTAAAATACGGCCCGTGTATTCAATCCAGGTTAGATTTGGTTGTTGTAATGAGAATAGAAAATACACCAGTGCCACATACATGACCACAGGAATAATGTACAACATGTAATCGTACAGCCGATCGTTTTTGGCTATCAATTCCTCTGTATCAGGAAGGTTATTCTCATTGGGTTTTATAAACAATTCTACAAGAGGTATTACTGTATACGACCAAATTACCGGCAAGAAAGTGATCCACCCTGTGCCTGAAAAAGATAGGTAAGCAGAGAAAAAGATAATTAGTGGAGAACCATATTTTAAAGCATGTAATCGCATATACTAAAATAAGAAAAGTTGTGAGTTGGAGAAATTATGAGTTTAGAATTTAGACTGATGAATAATGGAATTTTTTACCCTTAGTCAGTGGCAATAACACTAAACGCGATGTTAAAGAGGCGTCATGTGCCTTTACCTGCTGGTGTTTTTAATCAAACCCCGAATTGCCTGAGGTGATGGTCCATATGCATCCACGAAATAATGCCCCAGTGTTTATTGTTCATAGTGCCAAAATAAGGATGCTTGTTGGTGATGGGAGTCTGATGACGATAAAGTGTAACGATAGCCTTTGCAAAATTTTCCAGTTCATTCTCAAACGTTTCAAGCGTAAAGGGTTTTAAGGCCATGTTGATGTGCTTTGGGGCTTTAGCACCTTTTGGAATCCTTGGAAAGATGTTGATCATTAAAAATTTCGCCACCTTTTGTTTTAAGGTTGAGGGGGTATCAGATTGCTTTGCATTCAAAGTTGAATAAATGGCTTCACTGCAATGCCGTAACATTTCAACAGGTGTCATGCTACCCCATGCCGGCTGGCTATCTGGTGTAAGTTGTAACGATCTTTTAATCATTTCGTCTTTGGCAGCAACATCAAA
Source organism: Segetibacter sp. (assembly GCA_031428295.1). Lineage (GTDB taxonomy): Bacteria > Bacteroidota > Bacteroidia > Chitinophagales > Chitinophagaceae > Segetibacter. The sequence goes on from JANPPB010000175.1 coordinate 4,820, forward strand.
TAAATTCTTTTTCATAATAGTGTTGGGTTGTCAGGTTTTTTACTTGTTTTAATCCAGGCCGATGTCGGCTAAGTTCACAGCTTTGGCTCCTGGTAGGGCTGCAAATCCTTTCTTTACTGCACCCAGGCTGTAGCCCTATCTTATATCAGCCATCCATCTTCTTATTACCGGTACAAAGCAAACCAATAGTAGTCCTATCGCAATCGAGCCCATTCCAATCTTACTTAAAATATTTGCATAAAAAGGAAGGGAAGTTGCCGGGTTGTTTGCATTTGCTATTGCCTCAGGAACGCTCATAAGAGCCCCAATTTTTGCTGCTAAAAACTCGCCGATGGCACTGGCAAAAAACCAGATGCCCATCATCATCGAAACAATTTTTACAGGTGCCAGTTTTGTTACCATCGATAACCCAATTGGCGACAGGCACATCTCGCCACTAATAATAAAAAAGTAGCCGCCAATAAATGTAACCAGTGGTATCAGGCCTGTTTGCGTGCTGGTGGCGCAACCCAGGTAAAAAACATAAAAGCCAATACCCATCAATATAAAAGACAGTGCAAATTTTAATGGGGTTGATGGCTCTATACCTTTCTTGTTGAGCCATGGCCATAGCGATGCAAAACCTATACTTAAAATAACCACCCACCCCGGGGGAAGAAAATTGTTTACGGCCAATGCAGGTAATTCAATACCGCCCACATGCATATTAACATTGCGCATGGCAAACAAGTTTAAAGAGCCTGAATTTTGCTCGTAAAACGTCCAGAATAATGTTGAAAACACAATCATGATGAGGGCAGCAAACAATTTAAATTTGGCTGCTTTGTCAAGCTGAAAAGCAATAAAGAGAATATAGATTAACGAGGCGATCCCTAACCCAAACATGATGTAATCCATCAGTTGGTATTGATGAAACAAAGCCAC
>JANPPB010000176.1:0-8430 GCA_031428295.1 Segetibacter sp.
AAATATTTAAAACATGACTTACCATCAGGGCTGGTGGTTTTTCTGGTTGCACTTCCGCTTTGTTTGGGCATTGCGTTAGCATCAGGTGCTCCATTCTTCAGCGGTTTAATCTCGGGTATTATCGGCGGGGTGGTTATCGGTGCGTTCAGCGGGTCAAAGCTTAGTGTAGCAGGCCCGGCAGCAGGTTTGGCAGCATTAGTTTTGTCAGCCATTACCAACATTGGGGCATTTGATCTTTTTCTTTGCGCTGTTTTAATAGCAGGCATTTTGCAGGTATTGATTGGTGTTGCCAAACTGGGCGGAATTGCTAACTACTTTCCATCCAGCGTAATAAAAGGCCTGCTAACCAGCATAGGAATACTAATTATTGCCAAACAAATACCCCATGCTGTAGGCTACAGCGACGAAAGAAGTATACTTACCGAAACGGGTAATGAAGACTGGCACCCTTTGCTGCAACCCCTTACACAGATACACCCTGGTGTATTCTTCATTTGCATAGTGTCTATAATTATCATGTTGGTATGGGACAGGCCTTTCATAAAGAAGAAAGTAAAGTTTATACCCGGGGCATTGGTAGCAGTAATTGTGGCTATCGTTATCAACGAAATCTTTAAGGGCATAAACAGTCCGCTTGTTGTTGGCACAGATCACTTGGTGCAAATCAAGGTAGCCGATAGTCCGGGGGAGTTTCTTAGCTTTTTTACATTGCCCAACTTCAATGGCTTTTTAAATAGTAAAGTAATTGTTTCAGGCGTTATGATAGCAATCATTGCAAGTTTAGAAACATTATTAAGCATAGAAGCAATCGATAATCTTGATCCTGAACGGAACGTTACTAATACCAACCGAGAGTTAATAGCACAGGGTATAGGTAATACCGTGGCCGGACTGATAGGCGGATTGCCGATTACCAGTGTAATTGTAAGGAGTAGTGCTAATTTGCATGCAGGGGCCAAGTCGAGGTTATCTACTATGTTTCATGGGTTCCTGTTGTTGGTATGCGTAGCAACTATTCCGCGGCTGCTCAATTTTATTCCATTATCTGCATTAGCTGCAATCCTGTTGTTAACAGGTTATAAATTATGCAAGCTTGCTGTGTTTTCGCAGATGATTAAGAATGGTAAGTACCAGTCCATTCCTTTCTTTGTAACGGTATTAGTAATTATTGGCATCGACCTGGTTGGGCTTTATCCGCCGGTAAAAGGCGAAGGATTATTGATTGGTGTTATCGCAGGACTTATTGCCGCATCGGGAGCTATACTTCATGGCAACCTAAAAAATTCCTACTACTTTCATAGGAGCCAGCACCGTGAAGGTGATGCTATACACATACGCTTATCACAGGAAGTTTCGTTTCTTAATAAAGCCTCCATTCGCCAAACATTAGACCATCTGCCTGCTGATAGCAGTGTTGTAATAGACGCTTCACTTACAGATTATATAGACTTTGATGTACTTGAATTGATAAAGGAATTTAGGGATATTAAAGCTCCATTAAAAAACATTACCTGCAGGCTTGTTGGCTTTCAGGAAAAATATCGAATAGAAAATAAATTACATGTACAATCTGTGCATTAAAAAAAATATAAAAGATCATGAAACAATCATATCAAAAATTAATTCAGGGAAATAAAATATACGCCGAGACCAAGTTATTTCAGGATCCTGACTATTTTAAGAAATTAGCCCAGGGTCAGAAGCCTGATTATTTATGGATTGGCTGTAGCGACAGCCGGGTACCTGCAAATGAAATAACCAGCACACATAGCGGCGAAATATTTGTACATCGAAACATTGCAAACATAGTAGTGCATACTGATACCAACATGCTAAGCGTACTAGAGTATGCGGTTAAATTTTTACAGGTAAAACACGTCATTGTTTGCGGGCATTATGGCTGCGGCGGTGTGCTTGCATCTATGTCCAGTACGTACCATGGGTATGTAGATAACTGGCTGCTCAACATTAAGGATGTATATCATAAAAACAGCGCAGAACTGGATGCAATAAAAAATGAGAAAGAACGGGCAGACCGCCTTACCGAGTTAAATGTTATTGAGCAGGTAAGAAACCTTGCAAAAACCACCATTGTACAACGTGCCTGGGCCGAAAGAGAATTGCATTTGCATGGTTGGGTGTATGGATTGGAGAGTGGCCTTATTAAAGATTTATCTGTTATTCACAACAGCAACGAGGACATAGATCCTATTTACAGGTACACCGAAATTAAGCCCTTGTCTGCCGACATACATGTTAAAAAAGCACCCGTGCCAACTACAGATGCAAACGACAAAGGTTCAAATTGGAGCAGCTCAACTGTGGCAAACTTGCAGACCAAAGAGAGTAATAATCATAAAGAGAATACAGATAAATCAAGCTCAAAAAAAACTGTGATGGAAGCAGTTAATTCTTAGATTGTTTATAATAGCAAAGAAATTTAATTGCAGAGCAATAGGGTTTGATTACTCACTGGTAATTTACCTGTTGCATAGGTCTTTGATTTTAATAGGGGATATACCCGACAAGGAATAAAATAGCGGGTTCAGGGGTTTAGAAAAAGGTAAGATGTAAAGGAGTGCGACCCCGCAAGTATGACGGGGCAGGCAGCAAGAAAAGCGAAATAAGCCCTTGCAACCTGGTTTTGAAAATTTAAAATCTGCTATTTTATTCCTTGTTTCGTTTTTAATTTTCTGATAAAAATTATAATTATGGTTTAGGCAGCATCTTTTTAAAACAGCTTTGAAATTATGAGTTCAAAAGAATTTGATGAAGCACATGTTTTGCATGAATTGAAGCATTACCTGCCTTCGCAGACACCGCTGAAAGATTTTATTCATCATAATTCTTTGCATGCATTTCAACACATGAAATTTTACGATGCCATTTTTAAAGCATCAAAAATTTTTGGATACCAGGTTACACTACAACTAACGGAGTTTAGGGAATTGTATAAGATTGGGCGTATAAAAGATGAAGTACTTAACCGGATTATAGCAGAAAAAAAAGGTAGCAGTAAGATAGAACAATGGAGGGAGCAATTAGTCCGTAAAGAGTATGACACACACAATGCTCCCCGGATCGGTTTATTAAGAGCAACATGGAAGTCGCATTACAAAATTGACTTAGACAACCTTGTTCAGCCATTGCTTTTTAGAATACTCTGCAGTTACCTCGACCAGGGTATTGCGCTTTGGAAATTCCCGGTAAAAAAGGAAGGTTTTCTTCATTCTATCAAAGAATTAGAGGCAAATAGTTTTATAAGCTTTTTTAAAACTAAAAGAGCTAAACAATTATTGCATACCAATTGCAGCATTACCGATCTGCTTAAATTAATAGTAGGTAATGAAGCCTATTACGAACAATATTTATTCGATCAGCAGTTTAGTCACTGCGGTTGGTCGGGTATGGCCAGTACTGTGGAAGTAATGCAAAAATCTTTACTTGATACCAGGAACATTTTGCTTCACGATCTTATTACCTTAGAGTTACTCCTTGAAATTGACGCTTTAGATACTGCATTGGGAAAATCGTGGAAGCCGTTAAGCAATCATGCTACCATTGAACCAATTGACCTGTTTGCAGAGGTACCTGCCACTGAATTAAACGAGGTATTTAAATTATGGCAGGATGCATTTGAATGGAGCTACTACGATGAAGTGCTTGCAGGCATAAAACAATTACGAGGCAATCGGAACGGTTCTCAAGTCCTCCCTCCTGCAGGGGATTTATGTAGGGTCAGTTTTCAGGCAATGTTTTGTATTGATGAAAGAGAATGTTCGTTGCGCAGGCACATAGAACATATAGACCCTTACTGCGAAACACTCGGCACTCCCGGTTTTTTTGGAGTAGAGTTTTTTATGCAGCCGCAGCATGCAAAATTCTACGATAAGCTTTGTCCCGCCCCGGTTACACCTAAGTATCTTATTAAAGAATATGATGTAAAAAAAGAACGAAAACACGAGCTGCTTTATACCAATAAAACTCACACTTTTTTTTGGGGTTTCATAAGTACGCTTACCCTTGGCTTTCTTGCTGCCGGCAGATTAATACAAACCATTTTTCGCCCTAAGATGAGCCCCGCTATTTCAAATGCTTTTGCTCACATGAACAAGGAAGGTCAATTGACCATTGAGAACAAAGGTTTAGATGACAGAGAAAATGATTTGCAGATAGGTTTTACCATAGATGAGATGGTGGTAAGGGTTGAAGGACTGCTAAGAGGAATTGGGCTTGTGGAGGGTTTTGCACCCATCATATATGTGGTTGCACATGGTAGCAGTAGCGCTAATAATCCTCACCATGGAGCACACGATTGCGGCGCCTGTAGCGGACGACCAGGGTCTGTAAATTCAAGGGTGCTTGCATTTATGGCCAATCATAAAAAGGTAAGGGAATTTTTGAATGAAAGAGGTATAACCATCCCCAACCAAACGCAGTTTATTGGCGCACTTCATGATACCTCGGCAGACCAAATGGAATTTTATGATGAGCACATTCTTAATGCTACAAATGCTGAACGGCATGTAAAAAATATAGACCTATTTGAAAAGGCTTTAGACTTAAACGCAAAAGAAAGATCCAGGAGGTTCGCAAGCATCAACACTAAGAAAAGTCTGAAGCATGTTAGGAATGAAATTTTGAAGCGTTCAGTTTCTATGTTCGAGCCAAGACCAGAATTGGGCCACGGTACCAATACACTTTGCATAATAGGTAGCCGGAAGTTAACTAAAGGATTGTTTTTAGACAGGCGTGCATTTTTAAATTCTTATGATTATAAAACTGATTTAGAAGGTAAACTACTTACGGGTATTATGCGACCAATCGGCCCCGTATGTGGTGGTATTAATCTCGAGTATTATTTTTCGAGGGTTGATAATTATAAATTAGGCGCCGGCACCAAACTGCCCCACAACGTAATGGGACTAATTGGTGTGGCAAACAGCAGTGATGGAGATTTGCGACCCGGGCTTCCATTGCAAATGATTGAAGTGCACGACCCGGTTCGCCTGATGACAATTGTAGAACATTACCCTGAAGTGGTTTTGCATACCATCCGGTCTGCACCCGAAATGTATGAGTGGTATATAAATGAGTGGGTGCATTTATTAGCAATTCATCCTGAAACGCATCAATTCTTTTATTTCAGAAACGGAGTATTTGTTGAGTACATTCCTGTGGCTAAAAAAGTAAATATTATAGACGATTTATTGGTTTTGGTGGAAGATGCAAAAGAGATGGAAACAAATAACATTGTTCACGCTACACAGGAAAATCTTCCGGTTTACTCATTTAACTAAACGTATTTCATGCCGCGTATACTTCAGCTTTTTGTATTACTTCCATTGCTTGCTTTTTTATTGAGCCTGGTAGTTTTTAGAAGAAGAGAAAAATTGATTTCAAGTATAGCTATTTCAACAACAGGTATTCATTTAGCAGGCTGTTTAATCTTTATAATTTATTGGATTATACAAGGATCTGCAATATTGGACATAAAACATATTGTGTTATATAAATCAACGGAGTTTGAGTTTTTCATTGATTTCTACTTCGATAAAACAACTGCGGTATTTGCCATGGTAGGTTCTACAATAACCCTGCTTGTAAGCATATTCAGCCGTTATTATCTGCACAGGGATGAAGGGTTTAAGCGTTTTTTTAATTCGCTGCTGTTGTTTTTCCTGGGTTATAACCTGGTTGTTTTTTCAGGCAATTTTGAAACACTATTTATTGGCTGGGAAATTCTTGGCTTTTGCTCATTCCTGCTCATTGCCTTTTACCGGGACAGGTACCTCCCTGTAAAAAATGCTATCAAAGTAATTTCAATTTATCGGTTGGGGGATGTTTGCCTAATGCTTGCAATGTGGGCATTTCATCACCTGTTTCACGAGAACATTACCTTCCTGCGATTTAGCGATGCTACATTTATTGCTGATCACCTTACCAATCATCATTCCCTATTAATATTTGCCGCGGTACTTGTTGTAGCCGCAGCGGCTGCAAAATCTGCTATGCTACCTTTCTCTTCATGGTTACCCAGGGCTATGGAAGGCCCCACCACATCAAGCGCCGTATTTTATGGTTCGTTATCCGTTCACCTTGGTGCATTTTTGCTAATCAGAACTTACCTTTTCTGGGGTAATATCACATCCATTAAAATATTAATTATCGTAATTGGTTTAGTCACCAGCCTGATAGCTTCATCTATTGCCAGGGTTCAATCAACTGTAAAAACTCAAATAGCTTACTCCTCCATTACACAGATAGGTTTAATTTTTATTGAAGTAGCGCTTGGGTTTCATACGCTGGCTTTAATTCATTTTGCAGGCAATGCATTTTTGCGAACATACCAGTTGCTGGTGTCACCATCCGTTTTGAGTTACGAGATACACGATATGGTTTTTAATTATAAGCCTCAGCTTCATACTCATAAAAACACCTTCTTCCAAAAAGTAAAAAATGCGGTTTATGTGTTAAGCATAAAAGAGTGGAACCTCGATTGGTTTATGTTTCATTTTCTCTGGAGCCCTTTTAAGTGGATTGGACGTAAGATGTATTTCCTGGGTAAACCTGTATCACTCATTTTGTTGGCAATAGTATTTGTGTTAGGCTTAATGAGTTTTGTCGAAGACAGGTCTTTACAATATGATTATTTTTTAGGCCATGTTTTTTCGATTGTGGGTTTGGGGCTGATTTTAAATTCATTTTCAAAACGCGACGATGCCCGCAAGGCATGGTTGTTTGTTATAGCCGGCCAATGTTTTGTAACCTTATCGATTGTTATTGATGACAACGTAGACCTAAAAGAAGCCCTCATTTATTTGAGTGGAATATTTATAGGGGCCATTGCAGGCTATGCCTGTTTGACCAAAATGAAGAAGGCTGATAACGACATTCGTTTAAATCAATATCATGGATATGCCTATGAGAAACCTACACTTGCTTTTGTTTTCTTATTAAGTTGTTTGGCCTTGATTGGCTTTCCATTTACTCCAACATTTTTAGGTATAGATATTCTATTTACACATCTTCATACTGATCAGCCGGTATTGATTGCCGTTACTTCCATCAGTTTCATTTTTATTGAAATAGCTATTTTAAGAATTTATGCACGGTTATTTTTGGGTCAGCACAAAAGGAACGACCACCCTATTGCCTACAGGTCGTCTTAACGGACCCTCCTTTTTACACATACGAATGCATACCTTTCTATTAACCGAATTATCTTTGGGTGAGTTTAAAAAGAACACAGATAATGAAAATTTACGAGAAGCTTTTAGCAGACAACAAAGAGTGGGCAAAGGGTCAGGTGCTTGAAGACCCTGAGTTTTTTACCAGGCTTGAGCATTTGCAAACGCCTAAATTTTTATGGATAGGCTGTAGCGATAGCCGGGTGCCTGCCAATCAAATAACGGGTACGCATCCGGGCGAAATATTCGTACACCGAAACATTGCTAACCTGGTGGTAAACACGGATGTAAATATGTTGAGTGTGCTGGATTACGCCGTAACCGTATTAAAGGTGGAGCATGTAATTGTTTGCGGCCATTATGGTTGCGGGGGCGTTAAGGCTGCCCTTACCAGCACCAATTATGGCCAGTTACTCAACATGTGGCTTCGTCATATCAAGGATATTCATCGTTTTCACAGGGATGAAATGGAAAGTATTTCGGAAGAAAAAAAGGTGGACAAGCTGGTTGAACTAACTGTAAAAGAGCAGGTCTTAAATTTGGCCAAAACCTCCATTATTCAAAAGGCATGGGCAAACGAAAACCGGCCTCAATTACACGGCTGGGTTTATGGCCTGGCGGATGGATTAATCAACCCGATTTTTGAAATGGAGTCCCGAACACACATCAATCCCATATACGAGTATACAGATATGTAGCTTACAGTTTTTGGATAAAATAATTGCCGGTTATTGTATCAGCTAACGGTGTTATAATTTTTCCCTGATGTGATTGTGCTTTTTCGTTTTTTCCTCTTTTCTAAGTAGGAGTGCCACAACAGAAAAGCAGCAATGGTCCTGTAAGGTTTCCATTTTTCTGCAAGGGTTGCTATGGATTGTTTATCTACTGATGGGGGAAGATTTTTAACCTGCCTGATGCTGTTAATTAAGGCAATATCTCCAATAGGAAATACGTCAGTTCGGCTTAACGACATCATCAGAAAAACATCTGTTGTCCATTGGCCAATGCCTTTTATTAGCTTTAGTTTAGTACCTACAATTTCATCAGTTTCAAGTATCAATTCATCTATAATAAGCTCCTTGTTTTTTACCGCGGCTGCAAGGCACCTTGCATATATAATTTTTTGCCTGCTGAAGTAGCACTCTTTTAATTGTTCATCAGATAATTCAAGAAGGTTTTCGGGAGTGATGTCTCCTATCTTTTCCCTTAGTTTTTTAAGCGCTGCAAGGGCTGAAGCCAG
>JANPPB010000177.1:0-5864 GCA_031428295.1 Segetibacter sp.
GGGCCGGGCTCACCAATAGATAGTATTGGTTCGGATTGGGAACAGCTTTATTTTAATTGGCTCAGCAACATGGAGCAATGGAATAATGACCCGGAGCAAAACAGTAAAAAGCATGTGTTTTTTATATGCCATAGTTTTCAATTGGTGGCTCGTAATTACAAAATTGGAAAAGTAAAAAAACGCAACTCTACAGCCTTTGGAATATTCCCCATTCACATGTTAGCTACCGGGCAAAACGAGCGTATGTTCGAAGGTTTGTCTGATCCCTTTTATGCAATGGACAGCAGGGATTACCAGGTAGTAGAACCGGATTATGACCGTCTTGCCGAAATGAATGCCTCTATACTGGCCATTGAAAAAGAAAGGCCCCATGTTCCCTACGAAAGAGCAGTGATGGCCGTACGTTTTAATGATTATTTTTTGGGCACACAGTTCCATCCCGAAGCCGATGCAACAGGCATGAGCATGTATTTGCAACGTGAGGATAAAAAGAAAACCATCAGTGATAACTATGGTATTGACAAATGGCAGAGCATGATCGATCATTTGAACGACCCTGATAAAATTATGTTCACTTACAGCCACATCCTTCCCAATTTTTTGCAATCGGCAACAGCAGGTCAGTTAGCATCAGTGTAATGTTTTCTCATGCTGTTCAGCAATGTCCATCATTCAATTTTCGATCAAATTATTACGCAATACGATAATGTGATTTCTGGAGGCATGTGTAACATTTTAAAACCGGTGATCGTAACTTTCTGTTTTTATTGCTGTTTTTTTAAACCGGCACAACCAGCTTCTCCACTTAAAAACTGACTATGATTTCTGAAATACGCAAAAAGTTTAATGCTGAATTTACTGAGGAGAAATACCAGGAGTACCTCGATGAAATGAATGCAGCACACCCGGGTTCAATTGAGTTTAGAATTGCAGAAACACCGGTTTTTTGTAGCAGGGAGTTTGCCGACAAAATGATTTCAGCCTGCGAAAGCATTGTAGACGTTATTGTGTCACCAAATTTTAAAGAACAGTCCGCCAGGGCAATACCGGATAATGTAAAAGTGCCTAATGAAAGCGAACGTTGCCAGTTTATAGCATTTGATTTTGGTGTTTGCGAAAATGATAACGGAACTCTTGAACCGCAGTTGATAGAAATGCAGGGATTTCCAACCCTATTTGCTTTTCAGGTTTTACAAATCGACAGCTTTACTAAAATCTTCAATATTCCTTCAAACTTTACTGCTTACCTCAATGGCTATAACCGCGAAACTTACCTGGAAGCGTTGAAGAAAATTATACTCGGTAATCATTCGAAGGAGCATGTAATCTTACTCGAAATTCTTCCTCACCAACAAAAAACGAAAATTGATTTTTATTGTACCGAAGACTATGTGGGTATTAAGCCGGTTTGCCTTACCGAGTTGATTAAAAAAGGTAACAAAATATACTATTTGCTGGATGGTAAAGAGACTGAGATTAAAAGAATTTACAACCGTATTATTTTTGATGACCTGCAACAACAGTCAGCAGAAATACAGCAAAAGGGAAAGCTTTTATTTGAGCCATTAGATGTTGAGTGGCTCCCTCATCCTAACTGGTTTTATCGCATTAGTAAGTATACCATGCCTTTTATAAAACACCCCAATGTACCTGAGACCCGCTTTTTAAATACCATTAAAGACATACCTGCTGATCTTGAAAATTATGTGTTGAAACCATTGTTTTCGTTTGCCGGACAAGGAGTAGTAATTGATGTAACTCAAGAAGATATCTCATCAAAATCAGACCCGGAGAATTGGATACTTCAACGTAAAGTGAAATACGCGGAAATTATAGAAACACCTAAAGAGCCAGCTAAGGCTGAAATACGAGTTTTTTACTTTTGGAAAGATGACGAACCTCGCCCCATAGCCACCACTAATTTGGCAAGATTAAGCAAAGGCAAAATGATTGGTGTACGCTACAATCAAAATAAAGACTGGGTAGGTGGTACTGTTACTTTTTTTGAAAGGTAAACGATCAAATAATTTTTACAATTCAGGCAATAAGGCACATACATTTCCAAGGCTTGAAGTAGTAGGTTGGTTGCCTGGTTCCCAGCTTAACTTGTCAAATTTTACAAGCATAAGCAGTTTTAAATTTTTGGGGCTTACAACATCTTTTTAAGAAGCGTTTCCAGTTCATCTTTCTCAAGACCGGCGGCTACTACCCTGCCCTCTTTGTCAATTAAAAAGGTTGAAGGAATATATTGAATGTTCCAGGTTTTAGTCAGCTCGTTTCCGGTAGCAGCTTTGGTATCTATCACGTGTATCCAATCTGATTTATCCTGCTTTACAGCCTTCAGCCATGGCACCTTATTATCGTCTATAGAAATGCCATATATCTCAAAACCCTTGTCGTGGTATTTGCTATAAACAGGCAACACTTTTTTATTATTGATCCTGCACGGCCCACACCACGAGGCCCAGAAATCTATTAGTACTACTTTTCCCTTAAGTGACGATAAACTGGTGCTGCCGCCATTAATATTTGGCAAATTTATATCGGGCGCCTTGCTGCCAATTTTAGGCTGGGCAAAAGAAGTGGCTGATGCAAAAACTGTAATTAAGACTAACGCCAATAGGTGTTTCATTGTAAGATGTTAGAGGTGATTGAAGTTGATCCACCGCAATCAGTTGTTTTATTATTTATGGTTTCATGATCTATACTTGTTGCTGAAGTTTGACCTTGCTTACCTGCTAAGTTTTCCATTACTGCCTAAGCAAAACTGTTCAATTTTATAGCGGCATTATTTTTAAGATACATCTGCCTCCAACAATTAACGTAAATATACAAACGACCATATCGCAACAAATATTCTGCAAAGGCTCTCAATGAGTTTTACATAAAGTTTATGAAAAGCGGAAAAAAGGGCAGAAGAAGAATGATATAAGCGGGAAGAGTTAAACAGCAGGTAGCTATCCACTGGTAGTTAATTAACAAAAGTCCAGAAGATGCCAAAGCGAATCCATAGGCCCCGACCGTAATAATGAGGGGCAATTTCATTTTCTTTTGTAAAGTTTACACCACCGTTACCTACCCTTAAGGCATTCAGGTTTTCAGCTCTTATATATGCTTTAAAACTTTTTAAACTAAAATCGAAAAATGCATTGATCACCGGCCGGTTTGCAATCGAGTAAGTATCCTGGTAAAAAAACTGGCCAATAAAAGGTGAATAGTTATCGGCTTTAAATGGCGTGTTGTACTGAGCTTCGACACCTGTTGCCAGATACAAATTTTTATAAAGATTTGCCTCTAAGGTGATGCGGTTGTTGGTATAAATAAGAGGAATATTAATAGGTGGCTTACCCGTTTCTTTTTGAACGTGTACCTCTGAGAAAAAGCTCCACTTCCTGGAGAGCTTAAACGTTTTCTGTCCCCAAACGTGCAACACATTAAATAATGTGCTCTCCTGGTTGGCAGCAAAAAAGTTATCGAAGTACGTGTAATTACTTACCAAAAAATATTCGCCATTTAACGAAAATCTTCCCGCGGCATTATTGATGGAACCATACAAACGGGTAATGTTTTCCTTCTTCAAATCAGTAGGAACAATTACAGGAAAATTGCTCTCACTTCTAAAAACAAAAGATGGGTTTCTGTTAACGTTTTGAAAGCCTATTTCAATAGCTCCCAGTTTGCGGCTCAATACCCGTTGCAGGCTAATGCGGGCAGAGTAATCGGCGGCATTTAAACCAGCCAGGTAAAATTCGCCGTTCATGGCAATGTTCCATTTTTGATTTCTCGTTCTGTTTCGGTACTCACCATTCAGCGAGGCATTAAAATATTTTTTGGAGAAGTTCGTAAAGTTGCCTTGAAGATTTTGGAGAGCTGCCCCCACTCTTATAAACTGGTTGGGGTTATTTTTTTCAGGAAATGAAATGATGCTGAAATCGTTTTGAACTTCTGTCCATTTATCAATAAAACGAACGGTATCCTGTAGTAAAGTGTAATTAAAAAACTCCTTGTAATCGTTGCTCTTGCTTTCGTAAATAGCCTGATCTCTAAACTGGAACTCTTGTTTAGAATACTTTAATGTATGTTGAAAACGAATGCGTGGATAAAAGAGCTTAATGGTTGTACTGTCGTTTACAATGATAGAATCCTTTTGACCAAAATCGTATTGATGGCGATACAGGAAAACTTTTTCCCTGTAAAGGTTTCCCGTATTTACGTTGGTATTAAAAAAATTTCGTCCTGCAAGGGCATCACCACCAAGGCGGGTAGTAATTAAAAAGCGGTCGTTAAAACGGTTATCGTTTAAAACAGTGTCAAAGCGAACGCCACCATTTTCTGAAGCCAGAATTTTGTTGGTGATGTACACCAGGTAAGCATTATAGCGTTTGTTATTGCTGGTATAATTGCTGTTAATCCTAAAACTATTGTGATTGGTGTTCTGGTTTTTAAAGTTGCCCGGTGAGTTAATAAACCGATACTGAAATGCCAGATTAAAATTGGGTCGAACGTTTTGGGTATGTACAATATTTACCATTTGTTCTGACGTACTGCCCAACAAATACCCCAGCTCAGTATAGGGCCGGGTAGTTTGAAAAAAGCGGGTGTCTTCTACCCGCAACCGATAAATATCATACGCATGAAATCCGGCATCCCACCCCGGCTTAAGCATGGGTTTAAATAACAGGGACTTAGCAGCCGCACCAAAATTGCTTAAGGTAACATAGTCGGGTGGTACGGGGTAGCGGTTGTAAAAATTGTTGATAGAAGAGTCAAGATATAACACTCTTGTTGAGTCGAATAACCGGTAATTAATGGTTATTGAATCGGCCAGGTTATCCCGTTTTTTAAAGCCGGTATCCTGCTTGCTGGCATTTGGTAAAACTCTTCCATTTCTATCGTATTGAGGGGTACTACCTCTGTTACCACCGGGCCTTGTACCAGAGGGCAAACTTTGTGCATCGGCAACATTTTCAACTGCAAAAAATAGCGTAAATGCCAATAAAAGAAAGTAGAAAATGGTTTTGCTGTTCATGAAGATGTGATATACGCACAGTGACAGCGCAAAGTAAAGGTAAACCTGCTAACAAATTATTAAAGGTGCAGTTGGTACAGCACCCTGCATACGTCAATAATACCTGGTAATTAAGCTGTTGCTTACATACAAGATCGCAGTTTAAATGCGCCTTCTACAAACTTTCTATCAGCTTTGTAAAAATGAGGGTCAGTTTGGGTTCCGCATCTTTGGCAGCCTGTAATACTTCGTCGTGGGTAATGATATTTTCTTCTTCCCTTATTCCGATATCAGTAATTACACTCATGGCAAAAACCTTCATACCGCAATGCGCTGCTGCAATAACTTCCTGCACTGTGCTCATACCTACTGCATCGCCGCCAACTAATTTTATTAATGCGTATTCTGCACGGGTTTCAAAAGTGGGGCCGGTTACGCCTGTATACACCCCGGTATGTAATGGAATTTGAAGTTTTTCAGCAATGCTTTTTGCTTTAGCAATCAAAACCTTGCTATATGGTTCGCTCATATCAGGAAAACGGGGGCCCAATTCCTCTTCATTTTTACCTAACAATGGGTTGATGGTAAAAAAGCTGATATGGTCTCTGATGATCATCAAATCGCCCACCTGAAAATGTGGATTGGTTCCACCTGCAGCATTGGAAATTAAAACAGTTTCCACGCCCAGTAGCTTCATCACACGTATGGGATACGAAACCTGCTGTGGTGTGTAACCTTCATAAAAATGAAAGCGACCTGCCATTGCAATAATCTTCTTACCACCCAATTCCCCAAAAATCAATTTGCCGCTGTGGCCCTCAACAGTGCTTACCGGAAAATGAGGAATGTCGTTATA
>JANPPB010000178.1:0-3610 GCA_031428295.1 Segetibacter sp.
ACAGGCAATCGGTAATGTTCAACGGGGTTGATACAAGCTGCCTGTAACACTTTAAAAACATCAACTCCCTTAGCTACAGCACGGGCACAAAGTTGATTAATATGTCCGTCCACAAGGCTGTCAGGATGCTTATCATCACTACAAAACATCATCATGTGCGAGTGGTCGTTAAGTAGGTGAACCAACGCTTCAAAATTCTTAGCGGCGCTACCTTCCCGTATAATAATCTTCATTCCAAACTGAAGTTTGTCCAAAGCCTCTTCAGCAGTAAAACATTCATGATCCGTAGTAATACCGGCTTCAATATATTGCCTGGCCATGTCACCACGTAAGCCGGGTGCATGTCCATCAACGGGTTTATCTAAAAAGTGGGCAGTTTTAATCTTTTCCATTACTTCCTCACTTTTATTCAATACACCCGGAAAATTCATCATTTCACTCAGGTATAAAATTTCGTCACGAGCTAATAACTCAGCCACGTGTTCGGAATACAGAGCAGCACCGGCAGTTTCAAATTCTGTTGCAGGCACACAACTTGGAGCTCCAAAATTAAATTTGAATGGCACCTTCTTTCCATTTTCAATCATAAATTCTACACCATCCATTCCACACACATTTGCAATTTCATGAGGATCGCTTACAGTTGCCACGGTGCCATGTACCACTGCTAACCTTGCAAACTCAACAGGCGTTAACATACTGCTTTCAATATGTACGTGGCTGTCTATAAACCCGGGTAAAATAAAAGGAAGTCTATCGTCCTTTTCCAATTTCGTTATTGATTCAATTATGCCATTTTCAACAAAAACTTCGGCTGCATAAATTGCAATATTTTTTATATCGACCAACTGGCCTGTAAGCTTAAATGATGCAGGGTTAGTATTCATGAAAACAAGGTTTAATTTTGTAAGTACTTTCTAAAAAGGACTCTTGATTTTGGTAGGAAAAGCAGACAGAAAAAACTTAGTTAATTGTCGAAATAGCTTCAACCTTTTACCGAATAAATCGTTTTATATCTCAGAAGTTTAGATTGCAAGCTTAGATCAATTTACTTACAGTGGGCATGGTTATTTTACAATATTGTAATGTGTTTGATTTGAAAGAAGTGTGATACGAAGAATGATACATCAAAAAATCCTAATCATCATCTTTGGCGGGAAAAACACCATCAGCGTTATCCATCAATTCTCTTTCAATTTCTTCCATTTGAACAATATCCCAGGCTTCACTTTCGGTAGGGGTAATATTCATCATTTCAAGAAACTCCAATTCATCTAACCAGGCTTCTAAGGCAGGCTTTACTTCACAAATAACAAAGGATGCATTATTTTCATAGAACTTTTGCTGCACCTGTGTTAATGCTTCAGCGGCTTCGGTTTCAATGGTATTTGTTTCAGGAAGTTTGAGAATGACATTTTTAATCTCCTGATCAATAAATTTCGTAAGTGTATTTACAAGGTCTGCTGCTATAATGGCAGTGATATCCGGCTCGGTCAGCGTTATAACATGAAATCTTTCTTTGGTATCAATTTTGACCTTCATACTGTTTGTAATTTGATTAACATGTGTGCAAAAGGCCGCATATTAAGCATCAAAAATATTCGTTATTATTGTATCAACGCAATTAAATCATATGGATAATAATTTTTCAGCCCAGGTAAAAGAAATCATTTCGTTCAGCAGGGAAGAGGCTTTGAGGTTGGGAAATGATTTTATTGGTACCGAACATTTACTGCTTGGTTTAATCAGGGAGGGTGAGAATACAGCGATCCGCATTTTAAAAACTTTAAATGTTGATTTGTATGAATTACGCAAAGAGGTTGAGCTTGCTGTAAAAGATAAAACAGGAAAAAACATTGCAAACATCAATAGTTTGCCCTTAACAAAGCAGGCAGAAAAAGTTATACGTGTAACTGTACTTGAAGCAAAAGCTTTAAAAAGTCCGCTGGTAGAAACTGAGCACCTGATGCTCTCCATTTTAAAGAATAAGGAAAATATTGCAACACAAATTCTAAATCAGTTTGACGTGGATTACGACATTTTCAGAAATGAACTTGGCATGGTTCGCAGTAACGAGCCCAGAAGCGAGTATACCGAGGATAACGATGACGATTTTGATGATGACAAAAGAAGTTATTCGCAGCAACAAAGAGCAAAGCAACAAACCAATACCAAAAGCAAAACTCCTGTTCTTGACAATTTTGGCCGCGACATTACCAAGCTTGCAGAAAGCGGATCGCTTGACCCGATAGTAGGTCGCGAAAAAGAGATTGAAAGGGTGAGCCAGATATTGAGCCGTCGTAAGAAGAACAACCCAATTTTAATAGGCGAACCGGGTGTAGGCAAAACAGCTATTGTTGAAGGGCTTGCACTACGTATTGTTCAACGTAAGGTTAGCCGGGTTTTGTTTGATAAAAGAGTGATCAGCCTTGACCTTGCAGCATTGGTTGCCGGTACAAAATATCGTGGCCAGTTCGAAGAAAGGATGAAGGCTATTATGAACGAATTAGAAAAGAACCGCGATGTTATTTTGTTTATTGATGAGATACATACTATTGTAGGTGCCGGCGGAGCCAGTGGATCTTTGGATGCCAGCAACATATTTAAACCGGCCCTTGCCAGGGGCGAACTGCAATGCATAGGTGCTTCCACTCTTGATGAGTACAGAATGTATATTGAAAAAGATGGTGCATTGGATCGCCGTTTTCAAAAAGTATTGATTGATCCGCCTACAGTTGAAGAAACTATCCAGATACTTACAAATATTCAAAGTAAGTACGAGGATTACCATAGCGTATCTTATTCAGAAGAAGCTATTGACGCATGTGTTAAGTTGAGCGACCGTTATATGACAGACAGGCTGTTACCCGACAAAGCTATTGATGTGTTGGATGAGGTAGGAGCTCGTGTTCACCTCAAAAATATTAATGTACCTCAGGATATACTTGATCTGGAGAAAAAGATAGAAGACATAAAGGTTGAGAAGAATAAGGTTGTAAAAAGTCAGCGTTTTGAAGAAGCTGCAGCTTTACGCGATACTGAAAAACGTTTGGGTGAAGCTTTGGACAAAGCTAAAAATGCCTGGGAAGAAGAGAGTAAGAACAAACGTTACCCTATTGATGAGGAAGCTATAGCTGAAGTAGTAAGCATGATGACAGGTATACCGGTTAAGAGGATGGTGCAGGCTGAAACTGACAAGCTGCGTCGCATGGCAGATGATATGAGCGCAATGGTTGTTGGACAAACAGAGGCTATTTCAAAAGTTACCAAGGCCATTCAACGTAATAGGGTAGGGTTAAAAGATCCGAAAAAACCTATCGGTACATTTATATTCCTAGGCCCTACCGGTGTTGGTAAAACCGAGTTAGCCAGAGCGTTGGCTCGTTATATGTTTGACAGCGAGGATGCACTCATTCGCATTGATATGAGTGAATACATGGAGAAGTTTACGGTTACCCGATTGGTGGGCGCACCTCCGGGTTATGTTGGATACGAGGAGGGTGGACAATTGACCGAAAAGGTTCGTAGAAAGCCATACAGCGTAATTTTACTTGATGAGATTGAGAAAGCACACCCAGACATTTACAATATTTTATTACAGGTATTAGAC
>JANPPB010000179.1:0-1769 GCA_031428295.1 Segetibacter sp.
CAATACCAAAAGCAACGACCTGGGTATAGACCAGCAACTACTTCGTTTACGCTATGGTAAATTTTTGGGTGAAGAATCCAATACTGAAATAGGAGGTGATCATGACGATCATGCAAGTGAAAGTGTACCAGCCTTTGGCGATGCCAATGCTATTCTCGACCAATTTAGTCACAAGCACGACATAGCAGAAGATGCAACCTTCTTTGACCCGGAAACTAAAAAGCAGCTAAAGGCAACGCTGGCCGAAATGTGGAAGTCGGAGGGCAAACTAAGATTGTACAAGCCTGCTGAAGCCTTACCCTTTGCCTACAATGCATTACGGTTATTAAAAGACCTGCAGCAAAAGTCAAGAGTGTATGTTGCTAAAACAAGTTCGAAAACTACCCCATTACAACCAATAGAAAAACGGCTCACAGGCGAGCTTGATAAGATCACACAACCCATGCTTCAATCGGATACCAGGCCACTGAATAGCGGTGTTGCTACCCTGCGTCAGGCAATGGGTACGCTGGAGATTTTAAAGGAAAGACCTTTATCCGCTGCTGAAATAGAACCGTTGCAGCAGGCCGGTCAGCAGTTGGTACAAGCTGCTTCTGCAAGCCCTTCAAAATACCTTTCGGCTATTGAAGCCTACAAAAGAATTGTAAATGGCAACAGGAATTCGAACGATATTCAAAAAGTTCAGAAAGCCCTTCAATCCATTATTCAGTCGCCGGCAAATGTCCCTTATCAAAAAAGCCTGGCTCCATCATCAAACCTGTCCCGGCAATATTTTAATAATCTTAAAAAGAGCAGCCGGTGATAGAAAACAATTGGAACGAGGTGGTTATTGCTTTGTGCAGTGTGTTATTGTTTGTTTTGTTATGGGTAGAAATAAAGCGCACAAATAAAGCATGGTTGGCGCTTAGGTTGATTGCCACTATAATGGTTGTTGTGTCTTTGGCATTAATGGTTATCCCGATTTATGTAAAGCAAAGTAACGTTTACAGTAAGGGCGTTCCTGTTGTGTTGTTAACCCATGCTTACGATAGGGATAGTGTTGCATTGTTTAAAAAATTGCACCCCAACAGCCTTGTGTATTATTATAGTCCTGATGAAGAGAAGCATGATGAGAAAGGGGTTATCTCCATCAATCATTTGTCGCAATTAAAACCAGCAAAAACCCATCAAATCCACCTGTTTGGTAAAGGACTGGATGAAGAGGAAATAGACTTACTATCCGGTTCTCCCATAGTATTTCATCCTTCTTCCAGGTATCCGGGTATACAGGCAATCTTCTGGAACAGGCAAGTGGTTTCGGGTGAGCGATTGATTGTACAAGGCACTTACTCGAACGCCTCTACTTTACCTGAAAAATTGGTGTTGACAGGTTTTAATGCTGCACTTGATTCTACTACTATTCCTGCGAATACCACAAAGACTTTTCAATTGGCAACCATTCCTAAAAATGCAGGGAAGGCTATTTTTTATATAACGGCACTAAAAAGTAAAGACACTATTGTAAGCGAACCACTGCCCATAGAGGTCAGCACTCCACAACCCATCTCGGTTTTAGTGCTGGCATCTTCACCTGATTTTGAAAACAAATTTTTAAAGAACTGGCTGGCGGGGCATGCTTATAAAGTAGCCCTGCGAACCTCTATTAGCAGTAACAAATTCAGCAAGGAATTTGTCAATCTTCCATCGTTGCCAATTGCCTCGCTTCAATCAACTTTAATCAATCAATTTGATGTAGTCATAGCCGATGCAAAAGAACTTAAACAAATGAG
>JANPPB010000180.1:0-3037 GCA_031428295.1 Segetibacter sp.
CAAATTTGGATTTTTATTGGGAGCTTTTGAATATGGTGCACCGCCACATGGTGGTATCGCTTTTGGGTTCGACAGGCTTTGTGCAATCCTTGGCGGTAGTGAAAGTATCCGCGACTTTATTGCCTTTCCTAAAAACAACAGTGGCCGCGATGTAATGATCGATGCTCCAAGCGCTATTGACGAAAAGCAATTTGAAGAGCTACAGATAAAGCTGGATTTGAAGTAAAAGGATTTTCAATTTTGTTTGTGATATTCATTGAATTTAATATCTAAATTTAATTATGCTTATATCTGAATTATCAGTTTACGACTTTCTCAGACAAAAAATTAAATTGTCTGATAGTGAGGCGCGGCAATATGCCAAGGAACTTTCGTTAGCAGAAGAAAAGCTCCGCTCCGAATGGAAAATCAACATAAGTGAAGAAATCCGCAATGGTGATTATGCTACCAAAAAAGATATTAAAGAACTGGAAGTGAAAATTGAAAAGGGTTTCAAAGAAATGATTGTATGGGTAGTAGGTGCCATGGTAGCAATTGGGGGTCTGGGAATCGCTATCATTAAGTTATTTTGATCTGTTTAAATACCTTCTGCAGCTATTTACTAAGATGATGTTCTAAATTAAGTTTAATGCAAGAAGTTGTCTCTTGAAAAACTATTTAATCATTCTGTAGATTTATTAGAAGAACAGGCTATCAAAAACCCGTATTTCCTTAGAAAGGTTAAACATCAACGCCAACTCGTTTATTGTTGATGCTTAAATGTCGATTCCTGATTTATAGACCCTCACGTTTTATATCTGTTCCCCTTCAGTAAAAGCATTTTGAAAATAAATAAAACATGATACCAGATTATCAAAGTTTAATGTTGCCTGTTCTTCAATATGTTTCAAATGGGCAGGAATATAGAATGCTTGATGTGATTGATGGATTAGCAAAATTTTTTAAACTTTCCGATGAAGAACTTGCTTCACTCATTCCAAGTGGTCAAACTCCACTATTTAGCAATCGGGTCCATTGGGCGAAAACTTATTTAAAAAAATCCGGATTGTTAGACTCGCCTAAAAGAGGAAGCATAGCAATAACTATTGAGGGTAAAAAAGTAATAGGCGAAAACCCACTAAATATTAACGTAAAATATTTAAGAAGGTTTCCACAATTTGTGGAGTTTCAATCATCTAAAAAACTTGATATTAATTCTGAAACAATTGCAGAGGAGATGAAGAAGCAGACCCCTGAAGAGTTGATTGATAGTGGATATGTCGCGATACGAAAGGCTCTTGAAGAAGATATCATCGGTAAACTTAAAACTGTCCATCCTGCTTTTTTTGAAAGAATAGTTGTTGAGCTTTTGGTTAAGATGGGCTATGGAGGATCTATTGCAGAGGCGGGTAGGGCAACCAAATATTCAAACGACGAAGGCATTGATGGAATAATTAAAGAAGATAAACTTGGTCTTGATGTAATTTATATACAAGCGAAAAGATGGGAAGGCATTGTGTCAAGGCCGGAGATACAAAAATTTGTTGGAGCAC
This sequence comes from Segetibacter sp., assembly GCA_031428295.1. GTDB lineage: Bacteria > Bacteroidota > Bacteroidia > Chitinophagales > Chitinophagaceae > Segetibacter. Next base: position 1,533 of record JANPPB010000180.1, read on the forward strand.
TTGCAGGGCAAAGAGCAAAGAAGGGTGTTTTTATAACAACGTCAACATTCTCAAAAGATGCAAATGTGTATGCTGCCCAAATGGATACCAAAATTGTTTTAATTGATGGTGAACAATTGGCTCAATATATGATCGACTATAATCTCGGGGTATCCATTCAAAACACTTATGAAATAAAAAAACTTGACTCGGATTATTTTGACGCCGAGTAAAAATTTGCAGTACAAGAGTGCGACGCAACGATTTTGAAGAGCGATACATCGTTGGCCCCCCAATATTAATTACAAAATTTACTATGACCATTTTATATAAAATTCTTACCCTGCTCATAAATATAGCTGGCATTTTTTTAGCCATTTGCCTGGTACTTAGTTTACCCATGTTGGTATCATCACCCTTGAATATGCTGTCGGGTTTTATGTTGGTCTGCATCATTTTATATGCATGGTTTAGCAATAAGTTTCAGAAGCAGGTTTTACAACAACAGAAGGTAGTAAACAAGTCATTAAGGGATTGGATACGGGTGAATGGCATTGTATCACTCATCTATAGTTCAGTTATTATAGCAGGCATGCTGGTTTTTCTGCAGCAACCGCAAACTTTGGTCGATCAAATGAAGACCATGGGTGTGATTGTACCCGTAAACAGCATTCAAATGATGTTAAGCATTTTGCTGGTGTTTGGCATAGTCTTGTTTGTTCACATCATCTGGACTTTTACCCTTGTAAAAAAGAACAGTAGCTTTTTTATACCATGACAGTACCTGCCATACCACTTGCAGAAAGGTTGCGGCCGCAAATGCTGGATGATCTTGCAGGCCAGAAACACCTTACCGGTAAGGGTAGCATTTTGCGTACAGCCATTGAAACGGGCAACATACCCTCAATGATTTTGTGGGGGCCACCGGGTGTTGGCAAAACCACCATAGCTAATATCATTGCCCATACATTACAGGTTCCGTTTTACCAGCTTAGTGCCATTAGCAGCGGGGTCAAAGAAGTTAGGGAAGTGATTGATTTGGCTAAGAAGCAAGAAAAAGTAATCCTGTTTATCGATGAAATTCACCGGTTTAATAAAGGCCAGCAGGATGCTTTATTAGGTGCAGTTGAAAAGGGCATCATCACTTTGATTGGGGCAACAACTGAAAATCCTTCGTTTGAAGTTAACAGTGCCCTATTAAGCCGTTGCCAGGTATATGTTTTACGGGCTTTGGACCAGCAAGACCTTGAAGGCCTATTGCAGGATGCCATGAAAAAAGATGAATGGCTGCAAACAAAGAAGATACACTTACAAGAAACTGAGGCATTAATAAATATTTCGGGTGGCGATGCCCGAAAGCTGTTGAATCTTTTTGAGTTAGTTGCAAGTACCGGAGATGAAATTGAGATTACAGATGAGTTTGTAATGAAAGTTGCACAGAAGAAAGTTGCCCTGTACGATAAGAAAGGAGAACAGCATTATGATATTATTTCAGCATTTATTAAAAGCATGCGTGGCAGCGATCC
>JANPPB010000181.1:0-1710 GCA_031428295.1 Segetibacter sp.
CGAAGCTTTTAAAACCGGTATCAAACACCCGGAAACGACACACGTTTTCATGAGCGACTTCAACCTGTACTTTTCATTAGGCCGTCAGCATATTGCTGATTTAAAAGGGCTCGATCACATTTTATTCATCACCGCTTTGTGCATCAGGTACCAATTTAGCGACTGGAAACAGCTACTCATATTAATTACCGCGTTTACAATTGGCCACTCTGTTACCCTGGCCTTGAGTGCCATAAAGATTGTTCATTTTTCTACCCGCTGGATTGAATTTTTAATACCCCTAACCATTTTAATAACGGCTGTAAGTAACCTGTTCATTAAAAAATATGCTTTTAAAACGCGTTTCCCCGTTATATACTTTTTTGCTTTATTTTTTGGGTTGATACATGGCCTCGGTTTTAGCTTCTACCTGCAAAGCCTGTTGGGGCGTAGTTCTAATATCCTGGTACCACTGCTTGCCTTTAACCTTGGCCTCGAAGCAGGCCAGTTAATTATAGTAGCCATTATACTTGCTGTTTCGCTGGTTTGCCTGAATGTGATTAATATAAACCGGAGAGAATATATTTTGTTTTTAAGTGGAGGAATTATTGTGGCTGCATTGCAAATGGCATTACCACGCATACCCTGGTAAGCAAGTATTTAAGGTGTGCAAAATGGTCATGTTCATCTGAGGTGAAAAATAGAAAGCAGAGATGTATTGTATGACAAGAACGAGAAACATATGAGAGGAAACTTTTAAATTTTACAACTCCGGGCCTGTACCATTGTTGTTTTTCGCAATAACTGATTTAAAAATTAAAGTAATAAACTAACATGATGAAAAAAGTGATGATGGCGTGCCTTTTGGCGACAACTGTTTTGTGTGCCCAAAGCCAGCACCAAAGCAACCCGGGTAGTAACCACGGTAACAGTTTTGAAGAGCTTAATTACCTGTTGCCTACTCCTAACAATTACCGTACGGCAAGTGGTGCACCCGGACCAAATTATTGGCAACAGCGTGCCGATTATGACATTGCTGTTGAGTTAGATGAGGCAAACAATACCATTACAGGAAGCGAAACAATTACGTATTTCAACAATTCGCCCAATCCGCTAACCTATTTGTGGTTACAGTTAGATGAAAACTTTCACAACCCCACCAGCGAAAGCAACCATGCCACAACTGGTAAGATGCAAAACCGCATGACAGATGCTCAACTAAATAACCTGGAGCCGTGGCATAAATTGGAAGGCTACGGGGTAAATATTACTGCAGCAACCGATGCAGCCGGTAAAACCTTAGCCTATACCATTAACCAAACTATGATGCGTGTAGCGTTACCGTCAACTTTAAACCCAGGTCAAAAATTTGTATTTAAACTAAAGTGGAATTTTAAAATACCCGACAAGCTTACCCGCTACGGCAGAGGTGGCTTCGAGTACTTTGCTGAAGATGATAACAACCTGTACTCTATTGCACAGTTCCATCCACGTATGGCTGTTTACAGCGACTTTCAGGGATGGCAAACTTTGCCTTTTACAAGCGGTGCCGAGTTTGCATTAAACTTTGGAAACTTTAAAGTAAGCATTACGGTTCCGGCCGATCATATAGTTGCTGCTACAGGCGAATGCCAGAATTATAAGGGCCTGTTAACCTCCGGTCAGTTTGCAAGGTGGACAAAAGCCCAGACTGCAAAAGAGCCGGTTGAAGTAGTAACATTAGACGAGGCA
>JANPPB010000182.1:0-3344 GCA_031428295.1 Segetibacter sp.
ATTCTGGCATCCCAGTCAAAGCATAGAAGTTGATGCTCATAAAACATTGCCTTCAATTGGATGGAAACACCATTTTGAGATAGGCGCCATTGCTTTGCTATCGCTTACTGTCCTGCATGTTTTTCCGGTCAACGAGTATAAGCAGGCCGACGGGTTTTTTTACTTAAAGATCGCAGAAGGTCTAAATGCTACAGGGCAGGAAAACATCAGTCATTACTTCAACCTTTACAACAAAAATTTTAATGGCACCGAGCCTTATCATTATTTCGATATTTGGATAACCGCATTTGTTATTCGCTTTACAGAAAGTTTTCTGCCTTCAATCTTGGTCGAGCGATTTGTTACCCAAAGCTTACTGCTTACTGCAATTGTACTGGGTTTGTATATGTTGGCACAAACAGTTTTAAAAAGAAAGCCCCGTTCTTTAGATAAGATTTTTTGCTGGAGCCTGCTGTTCATTTTTCCAAATTTGCTCGGCTATTTTCCAAAGCTGTACCAGGTATTCATAAGCGATTTTGAAGGCAATATGCTGGACCGCCCAAATTTTAGAATCATCTACCTGTTGTTGATACCCATTACAAACGAGTTGTTTGCCAAAGGAGCTTTTTCAAAAAATGTATTGTATTGGTTGCTGCTGGTATCGGTTACTTCTTTTCAATTTGCTCTGGTGCTTATTCCCGGGTTGCTGTTGTATTCCATCTTCTTAATCTTTAAAAAAAATAGCGGCGAACGATTAAATTGGTTACCCATCCTCGCTTTCTGTATTGTTTTCGCAGGTTTCTATTGGGTCTTTTCGGTAAAAAATATTCCATCTTTTTTTAAGGCTGATACCACACAATTCCTGGTTCAAACGCTTAAAGGATATAAGTTCATTCTCTTTTCAATTGTAACCTCCACAGTGTACATACTGCTTCTTGTATTTGCCTTGTTATTGCCTCTTTTTATTATTAACAGGAGGCAGATGCTGGCAAGCAGTAAAAATGTTTTATTGACCTTATCGCCTTTATTATTTATTGGAATAGCAGGTATTTTGATAGCCCGAATTTTATACCTGAAAGACAATGCTTACCAGTTTATTTTCATTACCCACATATTGGTTACACTATTTGTTTGGCTGGTTTACCTTCATCAAATTAAGGATTCATACAAACCTCTGCATGTACCCGGTGCTACCTTTTATGTAAGCTTTATGTGGTTCTTAAGTTGGGTATGGTGGCCTAATAAATCGGTTGACATTTTCAGGCAAAATGGTGCTTATGTTTATGAGGGAAAAAAATATTCCGCAACTTATCTTTCACAAGTAAATAACTTTTTTGATACCAGCCGACAAACAGTAGGCGGCTATCTTGCTGATTCGCTATTTTATAAATCCATTTACTATTCGCGTCGAAATCCGAATGTGTACTTTTTGCCGCTCACTTATGTTGCAGCAAATAAGCATAACCGTATTATTGATTTTTGCCTGTCAGACTCAGCCGACATTAAATACAACCTGTCGGATCAAATTCATAAAGATTATCTAGACAATGCTATTAGCAGGTCCTTATTTTTTAGGTATCGACAAGACAATCCTTCAATAGGTTATACTCAATCCGTTCGTAGTTTTATTGCTACCAATCATCTTACATACCTGGTTGTAACCGGGGACTATCCTTTAGATAAATTACCTGTTAATGTAAGGCGGCAAATAACAGATGTAAACACAGGAGAAAGATTTTTGATACTATAACCTTACCGAATTCTGAAAGATTTGTATAGCCTTCCCTCAACCATGCAACAATATCGATTGTTATACATTTGCAGCGAAAAGCAAAACACATGGCAAAAATTGGAATCAATATAGCAACAGGAAGTTTGCAAAAAGAGGAGATTATTGTGGGGATTGACCTGGGAACTACCAATAGCCTTGTGGCCATTATTCACCCCGATAGTAAACAACCAACTGCATTAAAAGAACATGATAGCAGCAGCCTTGTTCCGAGTATTATTTATTTCGACGATTTGGGTGGAGTTGTTGTAGGAGAAGAAGCGAAACAATACCTGATAACCCAACCGCAAAATACCATTTTTAGTGCCAAGCGCCTGATGGGGAAAAGCTACAATGACGTTAAAGAGAACGCCTCTTTTTTTACTTATAAAGTTATAGATGACAATACCGAAAGCCTGGTGAAAGTGCAGGTGGGTGATCGTTTTTATTCTCCGGTAGAGTTGTCCTCATTCATTCTAAAAGAATTAAAACAGCGGGCCGAACACATTTTAAAGACACCCGTGAAAAAAGCTGTAATTACAGTGCCGGCTTATTTTAATGACTCACAACGCCAGGCCACACGTGATGCAGGAAGATTGGCGGGATTGGATGTGTTGCGCATTATTAATGAGCCTACGGCTGCCAGTCTTGCATATGGACTTGGCCTGCAGAAGGACGAGCAAAAAACCATAGCCGTTTACGACCTTGGCGGAGGTACATTCGATATTTCAATTCTCCAGATTACCAATGGTATTTTTGAAGTGTTGAGTACAAACGGTGATACGTATTTAGGTGGAGATGATTTTGACCAGGCCATCATTAAGCATTGGATGGAGCAGTCAAACATTAGCAATGAACACCTGGAGAATGACAAAAGTTTATCACAGTCGCTCCGGCTTAAAGCCGAGGAAGCAAAAAAATATTTAAGCAAAGAAGAAAATTTTGAGACTACCCTGAACGGCTATAAAATATCTGTTACTAAGGCGAAGTTCGAAACGTTGATCCAGCCTTTCATCAACAAAACATTAGAAAGTTGCCGCAGGGCACTGGCCGATGCTAACCTAAGTGCTGCCGACATTGAGGCCGTAGTAATGGTAGGTGGAAGTACCAGGTTGCCTGCAGTTAAAAATGCGGTTAGTGCCTTTTTTGGGCAAGAGGTAAACGATAGTGTTAACCCCGATGAAGTGGTGGCTTTAGGTGCTGCAGTACAGGCTGATATTCTTGCCGGAAATAATAAAGAATTTTTATTGCTCGATATTACTCCATTAAGTTTAGGAATAGAAACCATGGGCGGATTGATGGACGTGCTGATGCCAAGAAACTCAAAAATTCCTTCAAAGGTTGGGCGTCAATATACTACCCATGTTGATGGGCAGGGATCCATGCGTATAAGTGTGTACCAGGGTGAACGTGACCTGGTTAAAGACAATCGCAAGCTGGCAGAGTTTAACCTTACCGGTATACCCGGTATGCCGGCAGGTTTTCCAAAAGTTGAAGTAAGTTTTTTAATAAATGCTGATGGTATTTTGGTGGTTCAGGCAAAAGAATTGCGCAGCGGTGTAGAGCAATCTATACAAGTGCAACCGCAGTATGGACT
>JANPPB010000183.1:0-2525 GCA_031428295.1 Segetibacter sp.
AACTACATCAAAATAAACATCAAAAAATATGGCTTACGACGTTATTGTTTTGGGAAGTGGCCCCGGTGGCTACCCTGCAGCTATCCGTGCCTCTCAATTGGGTCTTAAAGTAGCTATCATCGAAAAAGAAAGCCTTGGTGGCGTGTGCCTTAACTGGGGTTGTATACCAACAAAAGCTTTACTTAAAAGCTCACAGGTTTATGAGTACCTGAAACATTCAAACGATTATGGAATTGAAGCAACTGGTGTTCAACATAATTTTCCGGCAGTTATAAAACGCAGCCGTGGCGTTGCAGATAAAATGAGCAAGGGCGTTCAATTTTTGATGCGCAAGAATAAGATTGATGTAATTATGGGTTATGGCAAATTAAAAGCAAAGGGCCAGGTTGAGGTTACAGCTTCCGATAACTCAAAGCAAATTGTTGAAGCAAAATATATTATCATAGCAACGGGTGGCCGTGGTAAACAACTACCAAATCTGCCCATTGACGGTAAGAAAATAATTGGCTATCGCGAAGCAATGTCTTTACCCGAGCAACCCAAATCAATGATTGTGGTGGGTAGTGGTGCCATTGGAGTTGAATTTGCTTACTTCTACAACAGCATGGGTACCAAGGTTACCATTGTTGAGTTTATGCCACGCATGGTTCCGGTTGAGGATGAAGAAATTTCTAAAGAACTGGAGAAGCAATTTAAAAAGCAGGGCATTACCATTATGACCAATGCCTCGGTTGAATCGGTTGATACTTCGGGCAGCATTTTAAAAGCTAAAGTTAAAACCCAAAGCGGCGAAACCATTTTGGAAGCGGAGGTTGTGTTAAGTGCGGTTGGTGTGGTTGCCAATATTGAAAATATTGGTTTGGAAGAGCTGGGTATTAAAACTGAAAAAGGAAAAGTGGTGGTTGATAAATACGGCCAGACAAACGTACCTGCCATTTATGCAATTGGCGACTGTGCCCCCGGCCAGGCTCTTGCGCATGTGGCCAGCAAAGAGGGTATTAACACTGCTGAGCACATTGCATACACCGAGAAAAAATTAAGCCACTTACCAGAGGCAATGGACTACAACAACATACCAGGTTGTACCTATTGTTCACCTGAAATTGCCAGTGTGGGTTACACCGAAAAAGCTGCAAGAGATGCGGGCTTTGAAATTAAAGTTGGTAAGTTTCCTTTTATGGCCAGTGGTAAAGCAAGTGCAAGCGGTGCCACCGAAGGTTTTGTAAAAGTGATTTACGATGCGAAATATGGTGAGTTTTTAGGAGCACACATGATAGGCAATAACGTTACCGAAATGATTGCGGAGGTAGTTACTGCACGTAAACTGGAAACTACGGCTCATGAGATTTTAAATTCTGTTCACCCACACCCAACCATGAGTGAGGCTTTGAAAGAATCGACTGCCGTTGCTTATGGAGAAGCAATAGATATTTAAAAGTAAAAATTCAAAAGTAAAAAGTAAAAAGAGGTGGCCTTTTGGGTCGCCTCTTTTGTTTTCAGGATAATGCTATAGGAAATCAGTTTCTCAACAAGTATCTAAACCCTAAGCCAATATTACCCAGGTTGGTATTACTTAAACTAGATGAAATGCCAAAGCTATCACTCTTTGTTTTGCTATTGGAGTTAGATGTCTTTGATTGACTATGCGAAAACCCAACGTTAATAACATTGCTGAGGTAAGCATCAAAAAGCCACCGGTTATTTAATTGATAACTTAAGCCCGGCGCAACACTAACATTTAATGAATAGCCATTGCTCTTATTTTCGATGATAGCATTTGTAGACTCAAGTGTATTTTTTGCATACACATAATACACTGATGCTGGAATATTTAATGTGAAATATAATTTTTTTGCTATGCTATAAAACCTTTGGCTAAATACGTTTACGCCTAAACTTTGGTTAATGCTATTTGAGTTTTGTGCGTTGTTTGGCGTTTTATTTTGCAGCCGACTGTAACCGTAACCCACTCCAATACCACATAACTGGTTTGACTTTGTAAACTTTGCAAATGAAGGATTAATCGTAAATGAATTTTGATGCGATGTGTAATTTTCACTGCTTTTGCTTTTCCCTGTTGAAAAGCCAAAATTTCCTCCTAATACTTTTTGCCCTTTATTAAACTGGGCGTTTGCCATAGTAGTTACTACAACTAATAAAGCCAAAATAGTAGATTTTTTTTGCATGTTTAATTTTCACCATTGACCACACATCCAGCATATTCAACGCATACAAATTGTGCTTTAACAATTTTTACACTTATCTCAGCTTCTTAAATACGATGCACCATTTACATCAATAATGCCACCCGACATAAACTCAACCCCATCGCTTGCAAAAGCAGCTACAACACGGGCAACTTCTTCGGGTGTGGCCACCCGATTAAAAGGGCTTTGCTTTTTGATGGCATCACCTTCTTCACTTGCCAAAAGCGACGATACCATTTCAGTTTCTACAAACCCCGGCGCTACCAACCCTACAACAACATTGTGCTTACCCAGGTACATTGCCAGCGATTGGCTCAT
>JANPPB010000184.1:0-8504 GCA_031428295.1 Segetibacter sp.
ATTATTGCTATCACTTGATAACAATGATTTCAAAACATTGCAATTGCTATCTACAGCAGTCAAACAAATGAGTGAGGGAGAGTTGCTCCAAATTGAAAAATCAAGAAATCTAAATCTTAGCGAAGACATTTACTTCGAAATAATTAAAAATAAGACCGCCTCACTTGTTGCATCTTCTTGTGCTGCCGGAGCCTCAACCACATTTTCTAATGATGATGATATTGAGAAAATGAGGTCATTTGGAGAAAAGGTTGGCATAGCTTTTCAAATTAAAGACGACCTTTTTGATTACGGGACAATGGATATAGGTAAACCTACCGGCAACGATATAAAAGAGAAAAAACTTACCCTCCCATTAATTTATACTTTAAATCAGGTTTCTTCTCCATTAAAAAAGAAAATTATTCATATTATCAAAAATGAGAACACCAAAACTGAAAGTGTGCGGTTTGTTATTGAGCAGGTTGAAATTGCCGGAGGAATTGCCTACGCTATAGAAAAGATGTTTGCCTACAGAGACTCAGCCTTAACCATTTTACATCAGTTTCCTGAAAGCGAAGTAAGAAATGCATTGGAAGAGTTGGTACGTTATACAACTGATAGAAAATACTAAAATGAAAAGATGGAAACTGCTGAAAGCTGAAGAAAATGCAGTAGAAAACCTGCACCAGGCACTCAAAGTAAATAAGACCTTGTGTAAAATTTTGGTTCAAAGGGGTTATATCAGTTTTGAATCTGCCAGGCACTTTTTCCGTCCTGAGTTAGCGAATCTATATAGTCCATGGCTAATGAAGGATATGAACCTGGCAGTGGAGCGAATTCAAAAAGCCTTCAACAGCAACGAAAAAATATTGGTTTTTGGAGATTACGATGTGGATGGCACAACCTCAGTTGCCAGTATGTACCAATTTTTAAAAGACATACATCCAGAAGTTGATTTCTATATTCCTCACCGATACAGAGAAGGTTATGGGGTATCCAAAGCAGGAATTGATTATGCAAAAAGCAATGGCATCACATTAATTATTTCATTGGATTGTGGTATTAAATCCATTGATCTGATTGAATACGCCAAAATATTAGATATAGATTTTATTGTATGCGACCACCACTTACCTGAGGCTGAATTACCACCTGCTGTTGCCATATTAAACCCCAAACAAAAAGATTGTCCATATCCGTTTAAAGAATTGTGTGGGTGTGGAGTAGGCTTTAAACTAATGATGGCTTTAGCCGAAATATTAGAACTTCCCTCGACTTCATATTTAAAATATCTTGATTTAGTTGCAACAGCCATAGCAGCAGACATTGTGCCTATAGTAGATGAAAACAGGATATTGGCTTTTTATGGGTTAAAGATGGTGAATGAAAACCCATGTGAAGGCATTAAAGCACTCAGGCAATTGGCTGGTGCACAAAAAGAAATGTTTCTTACTAATCTCGTTTTTGTTATTGCTCCCAGGGTTAACGCTGCAGGCCGAATGGATGACGCCAAAAAAGCAGTCCAATTATTTATTGAAAAGGATTGTGAAAAAGCCCTATTATTTGCTGAAATGCTACACAAAGACAACACCGAAAGAAAAGAAGCCGATAGCTCCATAACCGAAGAAGCACTGGCTTATTTGGACAATAATATTATTTTAAAAGCTCAAAAAACAACAGTTGTCTACAATGAACACTGGCATAAGGGTGTGGTGGGCATTGTAGCAAGCAGGCTTATTGAAACTTATTATCGTCCTACAGTGGTTTTAACTAAAAGTGGAGAGGTAGTTGCCGGTAGTGCCAGAAGTGTACCCGGTTATAATCTTTATGAAGCAATATATGCCTGCCGTGAATTTTTATTAGGGTATGGAGGTCATTTTGCGGCTGCAGGCATGACCTTGCTTCCTGATAAAATAGATGCTTTTGCACGAAAGTTTGAGGAAGTGGTGAGTGCCACCATAACTGATGAACTTTTGATTCCACAAATTATTATCGACGCCGAAATTTCTTTTGCAGATATAACCATGTCGCTGTATAAACTGATCTGCCAAATGGAGCCATATGGACCAGAAAACATGCGACCAGTCTTTATTGTAAGAAATGTAAAGGATACAGGTTATTCAAAAGTTGTAAAAGAGCACCATATCCGTTTTGTACTTACACAAAGTAATATAACCCTTACAGGCATTGGGTTTAATATGGCTGAAAAATTCTCCATCATTGAAAGCGGAAAACCAATTGATATTGTTTTTAATATTGACGAAAATGAATGGAACGGTGTTAAGAGCCTGCAACTAAAAGTCTGCGATTTAAGATTGTCTGAGATAAATTCAGATCCATCTCTAAATTGATTTCTTTGGGAGACTAGCCTATTACCTTTTACGTCATTTTAATCATACTTAAAACAAAAGGGGAGCAGGTTTAACCTACTCCCCTTTGCTTATAAGCTTTAAAGCTATTAAACTGCTTCTACTTGTTTCTTCTCCTCGTCCATCAATTCCACACTTCTATTAATGAAGTTGGTTAGCTCACTTCCTTTTAATAATCCCTGCGATAACAACGCAAGGTCTGCAAGATTCCTTACCTGTTTTTCCTGTAACACGGCATCTTCCTGCTTTAATATATTTTGATATATTTTATGGTTACCATTAACGGTAAGCGTAACCTCATCGGGCATGTTAGCATACCAGCTACCCATTCCGCCTCCCATGGCGCCCATGTCTTTCATGCGACGCATAAATTCAGGTCGGGTAGCAACAACGGGAGGTGCGCTTTCACTCAATCCTTTTACCTCAACAGTAGCATGCAATTCAGGAATATTAAAGCCAAACATTGTCTTTAATTTCTCTTCTTCTTCTTTACTTAACACACTTGCCTGAGCTTCACCTTTATCAATCAAATGATCTACAATATCAGCATCAACACGGGTAAATTGCACTTTCTCCCACTTCATCTCCATATTGTTGATGAAGGCAGCATCAACCATTGTTTCAAACTTTAAAACTTTATAATCCTTTGCTCTTGCTGCTTGTATGTAGGCATCCTGTTGAATAGGATCGGTGGTATAAAGAATTACAATTTTCTCGTCTTTGTTGGTTTGCAGCGTAGACACTTCCATTTTATACTCTTCAAGCGTATAAAACTTTTTAGTTTCCTCACCTTTTATACCAGCCTCTTCCATTACCAAAAACTTATTTGCCCGCTCCAAATACTTATCATCGGTCATCATACCATACTTCACAAATAATCCAAGACTCTCCCACTTCTCTTCGAACGATTTACGATCTGTCTTGAAAATCTCCTCCAATTTATCGGCAACCTTTTTTGTAATGTGCGAGTTGATTTTTTTCACATTTGGATCGCCTTGTAAATAACTGCGGCTAACATTTAAAGGAATATCAGGGCTGTCGATTACACCATGCAGTAACATCAAAAATTCAGGAACAATATCCTTAACCTCGTCAGTTACAAAAACCTGGTTGCTGTATAATTGAATCTTATCTTTCTGTATCTCGTAGCTCTGCTTAATCTTTGGAAAGTATAAAATTCCGGTAAGGTTAAAAGGATAATCAACATTTAGATGAATCCAGAACAGAGGCGTTTCGCCAAACGGATATAGCTCACGATAAAAGTTTTTATAATCTTCGTCGGTCAAATCTGATGGCTTTCTGGTCCACAGCGGAGAAGTGTTGTTAATGGGCTTTTGATCCTCAGCCTGGCTCTCCTCATCACCTTCTTTCTTCTCTTCAACAGGTGCATTTTTATCAGTAAAAAATATAGGGATAGGTAAGAACTTACAAAATTTGGTAAGAATCCCTTTTATCCTGTCCGCATCTAAAAATTCTTTGCTGTCTTCGTTAATGTGCAATACAATCCTGGTTCCCCTGTCAGGTTTCTCAATGGTGTACATCTCAAATTCAGGACTTCCATCGCAACCCCAATACACTGCAGGCTCTTCATTATTAAAACTTTTGGTATACACTTCAACCTTATCACTCACCATAAAAGCGCTATAGAAACCTAAACCAAATTTACCAATGATGTTTTCCTCGTTCTGCCCTTTATACTTTTTTAAAAATTCTTCAGCACCGCTAAAAGCAACCTGGTTAAGGTATTTATCAACTTCTTCCTGCGTCATACCCACACCATAGTCAATAATACTGATGGTCTTTTCTTTACCATCAAATTCTACGTCCACTCTCAATTCACCTAAATCTCCTTTTGCCTCGCCTATTGACGATAAAGTTTTTAGCTTACGCGAAGCATCGACAGCATTACTTACTAACTCACGAATGAATATTTCGTGGTCGCTGTACAAGAATTTTTTAATGATTGGAAAGATGTTTTCCGTTTGAACACGAATATTTCCTTTAGCCATAGTTTAATTTTTTTAAAGATGTTGTAACGGTGGCAGTCAAATAAAATGCCAAAGGAACGATTGATCGCTATAACGGAAAAATTGACAGAATGCAGTGGCACATTCATTTAAACCGAACCAAAAAATAGGTAGGTCATTAAAACAGAAGTGATTATTCCTACCAGGTCGGCCAATAACATGGCCCCAACTGCATAACGGGTATTTTTAATGGAGACGGCCCCAAAATAAACAGCGATAATATAAAAAGTAGTGTCGGAAGCACCTTGTAAAATAGAGGCCAGGCGGCCTGGAAAAGAATCTGGGCCAAAGTTTTTTATTGTATCAATCATCATCCCCCGTGCTCCGCCCCCACTTAATGGTCTTATTAAAGCTGTGGGCAAACCATCAACAAAACGGGTATCAGTTCCTAACAAAGAGAAAAAGGATTTCATGCCATGAATTAACACATCGAAGGTGCCGCTGGTACGCAATAAACTAATGGCTACCAACATGCCCACTAAATATGGGATGATCTTAACTGCCACTTCAAAGCCGCCCTTTGCACCCGCAATAAAAGCATCAAAAACATCAATTTTTTTATATAATGCACCTAATACGATTGAAAGAAAAATTAAAAGAATGAGCCCGTTACTCAATAAGCTGGAGAACGACTGAACACCTGCAGCATCTAAAGAGGTTACATAAGTAACCAGCAGCACAATAGCTACTGAGACTCCTAATAGCCATGCAAGCACTACAGGCTGTAGCAAGTTAATTTTTTGTTTAAAGGAAACGATCAACATGGCAGCCAATGTGGCCACAAAAGTGGTGATCATACATGGCACAAAAATGTCTGTAGGGTTTGCCGATTTCAATGAGGCACGTACGGCAATAATGCTTACCGGAATCAAGGTAAACCCCGCTGCATGCAGGCACAGGAACATGATTTGAGCATTTGAAGCAGTATCTTTTTGAGGGTTAATCTCCTGCAGGCTTTCCATAGCCTTAATACCAAAGGGTGTTGCTGCATTGTCGAGGCCCAAAAGGTTGGCCGAAAAATTCATCATCATGTGGCCCATTGCAGGGTGGCCGTTTGGAATTTCCGGAAAAAGCCTGCTAAAAAAAGGACCAATAATTTTAGACAAGAGCCGTATACCGCCCGCCCTTTCGGCTATACTCATAAAGCCCATAAACAGGGCCATAATACCAATGAGGCCAATACTAATGTTAACGGCGGACTTACAGGTTTCAATAATGCCATCCGCCTTTTTTACCAATTTTTTTTGGATGGATGAAAAAGTCAACACTTTTAAACCTGGCTGTAATTTGGAAAGTTGAGTAACTGAATCATCTACTATATCGTGGGCTAATATTGTTGTGGCAGGATGCGCAGAATCGGCAGGCAGGTACCCATATCCTTCCAGGTATTTTATAAAATTTTCTTTTGATTGAAAACCGGCTTGCTCAGGTGAGCCTATCATGGTATACCGCACCTCCTGGTAAGGATCGTCGGTTTTGCCCACGACCATACGACTGTATATCTGGCTGTCATTATAAAATATTGCCTTTACCGATGCTACCAATATTGCTACTATAATAAATGCCGACCAAATTCTGCTTAGTGCCATACCTGATTATTTGTTGCTGCTTTTAGTGTAACTGGTTTTGAAGATAGTGGTTTGACCCTAAAAATTGTTACCACTTTTGAATGACTATATTTGCGGCCCGAAAAGCCAAATATATAGGGCCTATAACGGAAATTACAAATAAGAAATTTTAAAGAAATGGGTTTACAAGCAGGCATTGTAGGATTGCCAAATGTAGGAAAATCAACTTTATTTAATGCTTTAAGCAATGCAAAGGCGCAGGCAGCCAACTTTCCATTTTGTACTATAGAACCAAACGTAGGGGTGATTACTGTACCCGATGATCGTTTGATAGAATTAGAAAGATTAGTGAAACCTAACCGTGTTGTACCCGCTACTGTTGAGATAGTTGACATTGCGGGCCTGGTAAAAGGAGCCAGTAAGGGCGAAGGATTGGGTAACCAGTTTTTAGGAAATATTCGGGCTACTGATGCCATTATTCATGTAGTTAGATGTTTTGAAGACGACAATGTAATACATGTGGATGGCAGCGTTAACCCGGTTCGTGATAAAGAAATTATCGACACGGAATTGCAGTTAAAGGATCTTGAAACCATTGACAAAAAAATCTCGAAAAACGAAAAACTTTCAAAAACAGGTGACCGTGAATTGTTGAATGGCCTGGAACTACTAAAAGAATTAAAAGCTCACCTGGAGCAGGGAAAAAATGCCAGGGGATTTACTGTAAATGCAATTGATTTTGAAAAGCATTTTGCTGACCTTTTTCTTTTAACCATGAAGCCGGTTATTTATGTATGCAATGTAGATGAGAAGAGTGTGCTCAATGGTAACCCATTAACCGAGACGCTCAGGAATGCGGTTAAAAATGAAAAAGCAGAAATATTACTGATAAGTGCAGCAATAGAAAGTGAGATAGCTGTAATGGAAAATTTTGAAGACAGGCAAATGTTTTTAGAAGATATGGGCTTAAGCGAAAGTGGTGTGAGCCGGTTGATTTCCTCTACTTACCGCTTGTTAAACCTGGCAACTTATTTTACTGCCGGCGTGCAGGAAGTACGTGCATGGACCATTACCAAGGGAATGCTTGCCCCACAGGCTGCTGCAGTTATACATACCGATTTTGAGAAAGGATTTATAAGGGCCGAGGTAATTAAGTATGTTGATTTTACTAAGTATGGTTCGGAAGCTGCCTGCAGAGATAATGGTAAACTGGCCGTTCAGGGTAAAGATTACGTGGTAGAAGATGGGGATATTTTACATTTCAGGTTTAATGTATAATTGCTATACGGCAACTTTCGAAATAGAGAAGAATAATATGTTATGGGATTAACTGGTGCTCCGGTTGATCCATTTGCTTATTGTAGATTTTTGCATTGGGGATGTAGGATAAATAAAGAGTTGCAGTACAAGAGTGCGACGCAACAACGACTAATCAGGGTTAATTCAGCCCGGCTCCAATAATTAATTTGAAACGGAAATAGTCCAAAAAAAATAAGCCATCCCTAAGAATAGGGACGGCCTCTAACGATTGCTTGCCATATAAAAATTTTACATCAGCTAATTAATAGCCGCAAGCTGGCTTGCTAATGTCAATAACACATTAGCTGACCGGATAATTATTTCTTTAAAGAATCAGTCTTAGCGTCGGCTGTAGAGTCGATTTTATTTACTAAAGAATCTTTAACCTCTTTTACTGAGTCAATTGAAGCGTTTGCAGAAGAATCAATTGCAGTTGCAGTTGAGTCCATTTTGCTTTCAGTTGTAGAGCTATCGTTACAAGCTACAAATGCACCTAATACTAATACGAATAACAGCTTTTTCATGTTGTTGTGTGTTTATTAATTTTTTTGAAATTTGATATTTATACAGAACCTCTTAAAAGGTAACCCTGGGCCTAATAATTTATTTTTGATTCTTTTTGGGTTACTTTTCAACATTAAGGGGTATTAAACTATTGAACTGTGAAAACAGAAGCATCAGAACAATTTTTATTGAAAGGACTGGCAAAGAATGACGCAAAGGCTTCAGAAACCATCTATAAAGAAAACTATAACATGGTTCAGTCATTTATACTCAATAACAATGGGTCGTATGACGATGCGAGGGATATTTTTCAGGAAGCAATGATTGTGCTGTATGAAAACGCTAAAAACGAATCATTTGTATTAACCTGTAAAATCACAACTTATGTTTATTCCGTATGCAGACGACTTTGGCTCAAAAGACTTCAACATAATAACCGATTTGTTTCACAAATTGAAAGCCTTGAAGAGACTGTCGCGGTTGAAGAAGACCTTGAAATGCAAGAAAGACGAAATGCAGATTTTGCCATAATGGAACGTGCTTTAGGTAGCCTGGGTGCTCCCTGTAAAAGTTTACTTGAAGCCTACTATCTGCAAAAAAAAGACATGACCGAGATAGCCGATACTTTTGGATATACAAATGCTGATAATGCAAAAAACCAGAAGTACAAGTGTTTGATGAGACTTAAAAAATTGTTTTTTTCTCAATATAATATAGGAGAGTAACCCAAAATGGAAGACGTAGTATTATTAGAT
>JANPPB010000185.1:0-3879 GCA_031428295.1 Segetibacter sp.
TTGAACTGGGTTACAAGCAACGAGATTAACGTGAAGCACTTTGAACTACAACGTTCAATGAACGGAGTAGACTTCACCAGTATTTCAACTGTTTCGGCTAACAATCGCCAGGGCAACCAGGCCATTCAATATGGTTATAACGACAAGGAAACTTCTGCTTTACAAGCTAATGCCAAAGTGTTTTACCGCCTAAAGATGAAAGACCGCGATGGAACGTTTACGTATTCAGCTATACAAGCCATTAACCCTTTAACCAAAAACACACAAATTACCGCTTACCCTAACCCGGTAAAAGGTGCGATGGTTTACCTGCAATTAAGTAAACCTTCGTCTTCGCCAACTGTAATTAAGGTAGAAGACATTACAGGAAGACTTTACTCAAAGTATACGGTAAACTCAAGCGATTATAATTATGGCCCCATACCGGTTAATGTTCAAAAATTGTCGTCGGGTAGCTACGTTTTAAAAGTTGAAACTGGAAAAACAACCTTAGTAAAACAAATCATCATTCAGCATTAATTTATCTACTTAAGAGCTGCGTGTTATTAAAACAGTATTCGGTAAAAAGAAATATTGCTACAGAGGCAGCAGTAATCATGTAAAACAAATCTTTAGAACTGCTTAATTTTTAAACTTTCAATTATGATTTTAAAACGATTGATTTACGCTTTCATCCTTCCGGTGCTTGTGTGTTTACAGGTAGCTGCACAGGAAAGAATAGTTACCGGAACCGTAACCGATTCGAAGAGTGGGGCGGCTATTACGAATGCTTCGGTACTAGTTAAGGGTACCAACAAAGGAACACAGACGGAAGCCGATGGAACTTTCAGAATTTCTGTTCCAAATTCATCCAACACTTTAGTGGTTTCTTCAGTAGGGTTTACCCGTTTAGAAGTTCCTGTAGGTTCAGGCTCAGTGAACGTAAAACTAGAGCCTACCAACGCCTCCTTAAACGAGGTAGTTGTTGTAGCATATGGTACCCGTAAAAAGGGTGACCTTACCGGTGCGGTAACTTCTATCTCAGCAAAAGATTTTCAAAAAGGAAACATTGCCTCATCTGAGCAGTTATTACAAGGTAAAGTTGCAGGATTGCAGGTTACCAGTGGTGGTGGTTCAGCAGGCGGTGGAAGCCGTATCAGGATTAGAGGTGGTGCCTCATTAAATGCAAGTAACGATCCGTTGATTGTTATTGATGGTGTACCGGTAGAAGGTAACGGCATTGCAGGTTCTGCAAACCTGTTAAATACCATTAACCCTAACGACATCGAGTCGATGAGTGTGCTTAAAGACGCTTCTGCAACCGCGCTGTACGGTTCAAGGGCATCAAATGGTGTAATCATCATTACAACCAAAAAAGGTTCATCCGGTAAAGTCAAATTTAACTTCAACACACAGGAGTCAGTAAATGTTATTGGTAAAAAAGTGGACATATTAACAGGTGACCAGATTAGAACGATTGTAAATGCTGATGCTGCTGCAACCGGAAATAATATTTATAAAAAGGTATTGGGTACTGCAAATACAGATTGGCAGAGCGAAATTTACCAGAAGGCAGTAAGTACCGATAATAACCTGAGCGCCAGCGGCAGCATTGGAAAAGTTCCTTTTCGTGCATCAGTTGGTTACCTTGGTCAAAAAGGTATATTAAGAACCGATAAATTTCAGCGTTACTCTTCTTCCCTAAACCTAAATCCTAAGTTGTTAGATAACCACCTTGCAATAAACATTGCAATGAAAGGGGTGCAGACTAAAAACAATTTTGCAGATGGTGGAGCAATTGGCAACGCAGTGTCTTTCGACCCAACACAACCTGCTTATGCAGGTAATAAATATGGCGGTTATTACGAATGGTTGCAGACCGATGGCAAGCCTATTGACCTGGCAAACCGTAATCCATTAGCTCTTTTATACCTTAGAGATAATACATCTACAGTTAACCGTTTTATTGGTAATGTACAGGTAGATTATAAACTTCATTTCTTTCCTGACCTGCACGTACTTGCCAACGTAGGCATTGACTATGCAAA
This sequence comes from Segetibacter sp., assembly GCA_031428295.1. Classification (GTDB taxonomy): domain Bacteria; phylum Bacteroidota; class Bacteroidia; order Chitinophagales; family Chitinophagaceae; genus Segetibacter. Next base: position 2,028 of record JANPPB010000185.1, read on the forward strand.
AGGAAAAGGTAATGACAATATTGATTCAACTTCGGCTACCAACTATAAAACGGGTGGCAGAAGAACTTTTTACGATCAGAAAAAATCAAACACCCTTGCTGATATTTCATTATTCTATGCAAAAGAAATCTCCAGCCTTAACAGTAAGATAGATGTATTGGTAGGACATAGCTATCAGGATTTTTATACTGATGTAAGAAATTATCCTTCGTTTAGCTACCGTGCCATTGTTGACCCGGCCAAGCCAAATAAGAAAGATACCATTGCAGGTTCGGAGCCCACATTCTTGTCTGATAAACCTCAGTACAGGCTTGAAGCCTACTTTGCAAGGATAAATTTAACTATCGCCAACAAATATTTGTTGACAGCCTCTTTACGCAGAGATGCCAGTTCTAAGTTTTCAGCAGAGAACAGGGTTGGTTACTTTCCTGCATTTGCCGCTGCCTGGAAATTGAAAGATGAATTTTTTAAAGGAGCCAGAGTTGTTAGCGATCTTAAACTAAGATTGGGTTATGGTATCACCGGCCAGCAGGATGGTATTGGTTATTATTCTTACCTGCCACGTTACTCAACCAGTAACTCGGGTGCTACTTACCAGTTTGGTAATACTTTCTATTCTTACCTGCGGCCTGAAGGGTACGATCCTACCATTAAATGGGAAACCACAACTACCTCAAACGTAGGTTTGGATTTTGGATTTGCCAACAACAGAATTTCTGGTACTGTAGATGTGTACTTTAAGAAAACCAAAGACCTGTTAAGTACCGTACCTGTAGCCCCCGGTGGAAACTTTGTAAACCAGATCACCACCAATGTGGGTAACCTTGAAAACAAAGGAATTGAATTAACTATTAATACTATACCGGTACGTAACAGCAATTTTACCTGGGAATTTGGTTTTAATTACACCTACAACAAAACAAAAATTACCAACCTGTTAAAGCAAAGCGATCCAAATTTTAAAGGTATTGATGTGAGCGGAATTGGTGGCGGTACCGGTAATAATATTGGAAAGTTTGCAGTGGGGTATGCTCCTTATACATTTAATGTGTACAAGCAGATTTATGATAAAGCAACAGGTGCACCTATTGAAGGTTTGTACGAAGATTTAAACCGCGACGGACAGGTTAATAACGACGATCGTTATTACTACAAAAAACCTGCTCCGGATGTTTTATTAGGATTGAATACCCAGGTTATTTATAAAGATTATTCGTTGGGCCTTGCCGGGCACGGATCGTTTGGAAACTACCTGTATAACAACTTCAACTCAGGAAGCGGCGTTATCAGGGCTATTAAAAATCCGTTGAATTTTATTGGCAATGCAAGTACAAACTTCTTAGCCACCAACTTCACCAATAACCAGATGTTGTCCGACTATTACATTGAGAATGCATCTTTCTTCCGTTTAGACAACATCAACTTTGCCTACAATATTGGTAAGGTGTTTAATAACAGGGCCAACATGAGGGTAACTGCCACAGCGCAGAACGTTTTTGTAATTACAAAATATAAAGGTTTAGATCCCGAGAATGCAAGCGATGCCGGTGTTGATGGAAACATTTATCCCCGTCCAAGAATATTCTCAGCCGGTGTAAACCTTGATTTTTAATATTTAACTCTTGCATTTATGAAAAGTAGCATTATAAAAAATTTGATTATTGCCGGTGTAACCGTAATTATGGTTACATCCTGCGCAAAAAAACTGGATCTGTTTCCACAAAACGATCTCACTTCTGCCACTACCTATTCAAAAGCCGCTGGTTATAAAAGCGTTTTAGCAAAAGTATATGGCGGTTTGGCCACAACGGGTAATGCCGGTCCTGCTGGTAATTCTGATATACAGGGCCTG
>JANPPB010000186.1:0-8957 GCA_031428295.1 Segetibacter sp.
TAAATGTAATGCTCCTTTGCAGCAATAGTTTCCATCGATGATGGCCTTGCCGAACCACCAGCTTTCATGTGCAAATATTTGGCGCCGCTACCATCACTTTTTAAAAGACTGTCCTGTATGCCAAGCCCTTCTTCATTGGGCTCAAGTAATACCGCTCCTGCAGCATCACCAAATAATATGCAGGTGGTACGGTCGCTGTAGTCTACAATCGAACTCATTTTATCAGCACCCACAACAACCACTTTTTTATAGCGTCCGCTTTCAATAAAAGCAGTGCCTGTTGTAAGCCCAAATAAAAAACCTGAGCAAGCAGCGCCCAGGTCAAATCCAAAAGCATTTTTGGCACCTATCTTATCGCAAATAATATTAGCCGTTGCCGGAAAAAACATATCGGGTGTTACTGTACAACAGATCAAAAGGTCAATCTCCAGGGGGTCGATGCCACGTTTTTTACAAAGCTCCAAAACTGCCGGCGCTCCCATGTCCGATGTGCCCAGGCCTTCTCCTTTTAGTATCCTTCTTTCTTCAACTCCTGTACGACTCTTTATCCATTCGTCATTGGTATCAACCATTGTTTCCAATATTTTGTTGGTAAGCCGGTATTCAGGTAAAAAGGCACCAACTGCGGTTATGGCTGCTGTAATCTTTTGTTGCATCGTAGAGATTAATGTGTTTATTTGGGGCGGTAAAAGTAGAACATTTTTGTTTTGATGAATGGTATCATATCAACGGGGGTGCATACCAACTGTGGCAGTGGTTTAACTCAGGTAATTATTGTATGTAAGAAAAGGTGCTATGAAAAATGTAGAAGTATAAGTGTGCGACGCAACAATTTTGATCAGAGCATTTTAGCTCGTCCCCAAAAAATAGAGCGACAATTTGAATATACCTATCACCATGTATAAAATGAGGAGCATATCAATAACTTTAGATGTGATGCCAGCCATAACAACCCATCACCATCAAATTTTTACTTTTTACTTTTAACTTTTTACTTATCATGTATAGAATAGGAACTGGCACAGATTATCATCAATTGGTTACAGGCCGCGAACTTTGGATAGGCGGCATCCTCATACCTCATACACTGGGGGCCCTTGGCCATAGCGATGCAGATGTATTACTCCACGCTATATGCGATGCTTTGTTAGGTGCATTAAGCCTTGGCGATATCGGTTATCATTTTCCGGATACTTCGGCCGACTTTAAAAATATAGACAGTAAAATACTGCTGCAAAAAACATTTGATTTAATTTCTGAAAAGGGGTACAAGGTTATTAATGTAGACTCAACTTTATGCCTTGAAGCACCTAAAATAAAACCTTACGTTAAGCAAATGCAGGAAACCATTGCAGCTATATTACAGGTTACTCCAAACGATGTTTCCGTTAAGGCCACAACTACAGAAAAGCTTGGCTTTGTAGGCAGAGAGGAGGGCTTAATGGCCAATGCCGTGGTGCTGCTATGCGTTAAATGATTTTAACATTCCCCTAATCGTAATCGGTAACCTTCTATACACAATCAGTTATTTTTGCCGCCTGTGTACCTACTACCAGTTAAAATAATAAACCGTTCTGCAAACCCGCTTCCTGCTTATGCAACTGTGGGTTCATCGGGCATGGATGTAAGAGCTGATCTTGTGGCACCAATTGAACTTACCCCATTGCAACGGTACCTGGTGCCTACAGGTTTATTTATTGAAATTCCCGAAGGTTACGAAGCACAGGTAAGACCACGAAGCGGATTGGCAGTAAAGCAAGGTATTACCTGTTTAAACACCCCGGGCACAATTGATGCTGATTATAGGGGGGAGATAAAAGTGATATTGATTAATCTTTCAAACGAAACGCAGGTCATACAGTCTGGTGACAGGATAGCCCAACTAGTATTTCAAAAAGTAGAAAAGATACAATTAGTAGAGGCGGTTGAGATATCTGCTACCCAAAGAGGTGATGGCGGCTTTGGACATACCGGTAAACAATAATAATTATGCGATTACTGACTATAATACTTTCTATTCTTTGCCTGGCTGTAGCATGCAGACCTGCAAAAAAAATTCAGAAGATACAGGATGCTGTTTCAAAAGTTGATACCGCAGAAGTAGTTGTTGTAACTAAAAATGATAAGGTAGATTCTTCGAAATTGATAACCGAAGTGTACAATAAAGTGCTGAAGAATAAGATTGATTTTAACACTTTTTCAGCCAAAGTAAAAGTAGATTACGTAGGCAAGGAATCAGACGACCAGGCTACCGCTTTTATTAGAATACGAAAAGACAGTATCATCTGGGTGTCGTTACGAGGCGCATTGGGTATTGAAGGTTTAAGATTGCAGGTTACAAAAGACAGTGTTATAGTGCTGTATATGTTAAAGAAACAAATAGCACGCCGCAGCATTAATTACCTGCAGGAGATTACTCAATTGCCTTTTGACTTTTATACTTTGCAGGATGTTATAGTGGGTAACCCTGTTTATGTTGACAGCAATATTGTGTCGTATAGAACCAATGTAAACAATGAATTGGAGGTATTGATGAACGGGAAATTGTTTAAGCATTTGGTTACACTGGACAATACCGATTTTAAAATTTCGCATAGCAAGCTGGATGATGTTGATGCCCTAAGAAACAGAACCTGCGACATTACCTTTAGTGAATACAATGGCTCAACCGGGATTCCATTTGCCACCAAACGAAGAATTTCCGTGGCTGAAAAATCGAAGCTGGATATCAATCTCGACTACAAGTCGTACGTGTTTAACCAGCCTGTTACATTTCCCCTGCCCGATACAAAAAATTATAAGAAACTGTAGGTAATTCAAATTTTAAATGGTCAGTTCTAAATAATACTAACAGCATGTTGAAGAAAATTATCTTTTTCATATTATTTATCGCGATGGCTCCGGTGTTGTTTGCACAAACAAAGGAGGAGTTGCAGCGTAAAACCGGTGACCTTAAAAGAGAAATAGACAACCTCAACAAGAGTTTGGCAGCCATCAAAAAAAACAGGAAAGGGGCGCTGGTAACCTATAATCTTATTCGTAATAAAATAATGACCAGGGAGCGCCTGGTGCAGAACATTAACCGCGAGGTTCGGGTATTGGATGATAACATTTACCTATCTACGGTCGAGATCAATAAGTTGAAGAAAGAGTTGGATACTTTAAAAATTGAGTACAGTAAAAGCCTTGTGTTTGCTTATAAAAATAGAAGCAACTATGATTACCTGAATTTTATATTTTCAGCGGCCACTTTTAACGATGCTGTAAAGAGAATTACTTACCTAAAAAGCTACCGGCAATACCGGGAGCAACAGGTTGACAACATTAATAAAACTCAGGACATTCTTCAGCAAAAAGTAGCCAGTCTTAATTCTAATAAAATAGAAAAAAGTCGGACCCTCCAGGAGCAAAACAAACAACTGAATGATCTTGAAAAAGACCGGAAGGAGCAGAACCAGGAGGTGTCTAAATTAAAGAGCCAGGAGAATGATCTTGCACAGCAAATTAGAAAAAGAGAGAAGGAAAGGGTACAAATGCAAAATGCCATTGCGGCTGCTGTACGTAGAGAGCAGGCCGAGGCCCGTAAAAAGGCATTAGCTGTAGCCAAACAAAAAGCCGAAGACGAAAGAAAGCGCAGAGAAACGACTGCCAGTAACCCAACTAATTCTACTACAAAAGAAGAGCCTGTAGCAGTTGAAAAACCAAAACCGAGCAACAGAACTTATAGCCCGTTTGAGTCAACAGAAGAGGGTAAGGCAGCATCAATAAATTTTGAAAGTGGCAGGGGCAGGTTGCCCTGGCCGGTTGATGCCGGATTGGTATCAATTCACTTTGGCAGGTACAACATACCTGGTACTACACTGTATGGTCAATCGGACGGCATCACCATTTCGTTACCGGTGGGAGCTTCTGTAAAAGCGATTTCAGATGGAGAGGTTGCCTCTGTGTTTGATCTGGGTGGAGAACAAGCCGTGTTGGTGCGCCATGGAAAATATTTTACTACTTACAGCCACCTTGCTTCGGTTAATGTAAGCAGGAACCAGCAGCTAAGAGCAGGTACTGTTATAGGCCGTTCGGCAGCAAGCGACGATGGTGAAGGTGAGATATTGTTTATGGTAAGTAACGAACGTGGCCAGGCCCTTGACCCCGAAGGGTGGCTTAGAAGAAGATAACATTCTCTCTACAGATTTTATGCGGATCCTACATTTTTATATACAATCATCTAACCGGCAAAACCTGCTGTATAACTTCTCGTAAATAGGTATAATGTTATGAATGTCGAAGCGGTTTGCCTGTTCGCTGGCATTCTTCTTAAAGGTGTTCAGTTTTTCTTCATCCGATAGTATGGCAACTGCATACTCACCCATTGTTTTTACATCACCTACATCAGCCAGGTAACCTGTTTGACCGTGAATATTAATCTCGGGTAAACCTCCGGCATTGGTGCTAATAACGGGCATGCCAGCAGCCATTGCTTCCAGCGCAGCCAAACCAAAGCTTTCGTATTCAGAAGGCAATAAGAATAAGTCGCTTACAACTAAAATTTCTTCCATCTGCTCCTGCTTTCCCAGGAACCTTACATCATCGTATATATCAAGGCTTTTGGCAAGATCTTCCATTGCCGGTCTTTCAGGACCATCGCCTACCATTAGTAATTTGGCAGGCATATTTTTGCGGATTTCTGCAAACACTTTTACAACATCCTGCACTCTTTTTACTTTTCTAAAATTGGAAGCATGTACAATGATTTTTTCGCCATCTGGTGCAATTACCTGCCTGAATGCATCAATGGGTTTTTTGCTAAATCTGGCAACATCCACAAAATTGTATATCACTTCTATCTCCTTGGTTATTTTGAAACTCCGGTAAGTTTCTTCTCTTAAGTTGTTGCTTACTGCCGTAATAGCATCGCTTTCATTTATGCTAAAGGTAACCACCGGTGCATAAGTTTTGTCTTTGCCAACCAATGTAATATCGGTGCCGTGTAATGTGGTTATTACAGGTACGGTACGGCCTTCTTTTTCTACAATTTTTTTAGCCATGTATGCGGCCGAAGCATGCGGTATGGCATAGTGTACATGCAGCAAATCAAGGTCGTGGTTCAATATAACATCTACCATAGTACTGGCCAATGCCACTTCGTAAGGCGGGTAATCAAATAAGGGATACGTGGGTACCCGAACTTCGTGGTAATGGATGTTGGCGTTAAAAATATTCAGGCGTACGGGTTGCTGGTACGTAATAAAATGTACTGAATGCCCTTTGTCGGCCAATGCCTTTCCCAGTTCTGTTGCCAAAACTCCACTTCCACCAAATGTTGGATAACAAACAATTCCTATACGCATAACAGCATTTTTTTTTTGATCCTTATTGTTCTTTACAATTTAATGTTGCAAAGCTATAAGGAATGAATTCAGCAGCACAAATTCATTGCAGAAGTGTCAACAGAATTTCGGGATATTATACTACAGGTTGCAATACTGCCAGTAGCTAAACCGTTCAAGGGAGTTCCGATGTATGGGAATTAAAATAACACAACCGGAGCTGCCCAAGTGATACTTTGCTTATACCCAAAAATCATTCCCAGCTAAACCATCCTAATAAGTAACGCATGTGCTTTTTTCAGTTCTACCTCTCAAAAAAGTGTTTCCCGAAATTGATGAATGCACTACAACCTTTTGATTGATTTCGAGCCTTGTTAAGTCTGTAGCAAATAGTGTTTTGCGTTGCGAAGTAACAATAATTTTAGCTATTGATTTGGATGTAGCGATACGAATGGTGAAACGACAACATTTGCTTAAATTGAGCGGTTAAAGTATACGTATGATGAAACTGTTAGGAGCATTATTTTTTATACCCGCAATAGGGTGGTCACAACTGAATGATTCCCTATTTATCAAGAAAATGTCGGATGATATAATGGGCAATGGTAAGGCTTACGAAAACCTGCGGCAGTTAACAAAGCAGATAGGTGGAAGGCTGGCGGGCTCGCCGCAAATGACGAAGGCAGAAAACTGGGGTGCAGAAATTTTAAAAACTTTGGGTGCTGACAGGGTGTATATGCAGGAGTGCAAAGTGCCTGCCTGGAACCGCGGCGGAGCGGATAAGGCAAGTGTTATAAAAATTGGCGATAAGAAAGAAAAACGAGCCTTAGATATATTGGCCCTGGGCAATTCTTTGGGTTCGGGAAAGAAGGGTGTAACTGCCGAAGTTTTGGCCCTTGCATCGTTTGCCGAGCTGGAAGAAAGGTCGGAGGAAGTAAAGGGAAAAATTGTTTTTTTCAACTATGGTTTTAACCCTACCAACATACAGCCCTTTAGGTCGTATGGCGATGCCGGTATTTACCGCAGGATTGGCGCCGGCAGAGCCGCGAAGTATGGTGCTGTTGCCATACTCATACGTTCGTTAACGGAGGCTACTGATAACAATCCACATACGGGCGTGATGGCTTATAACGATTCTTTTCCAAAAATTCCGGCTGCTGCCATTGGCTTAAAAGATGCTGATTATTTATGGACTACCTGTAAAAGAAACACCACCGTAAAAGTTTCGCTGGTTACCAATGGTTCGTTTCTGCCGGAAGCCATAGGTCATAACGTTGTAGCCGAATTAAAAGGTACCCAGTTTCCTAATGAAGTAATTACAGTAGGTGGTCATTTAGATAGCTGGGATGTGAACGAGGGTGCCCACGATGACGGTGCCGGCATTGTACAAACTATGGAGGTAATGCGTGCTTTAAAGGCAATGAACTATACACCAAAAAGAACCCTGCGATTTGTACTTTTTGCTAACGAAGAAAATGGGGGAGCCGGTGGCGATGCTTATGCAACTGCTGCTGCTGCCAGTAACGAAAAACACATTTTTGCACTGGAAAGTGATGCCGGTGGTTTTACACCCCGTGGGTTTGGCTTTACTACTTCTCCTGACAAACTGAACAAGATAATGGAGTGGAAAAGTTTGTTTTTACCTTATGGTGTGTACGATTTCAGGCAGGGTGGTGGTGGATCGGATATTGGTCCTTTAAACCGTAAGTTGGGTACTTCACTGGCTGGGTTGTCACCCGATGGACAACGGTATTTTGATGTACACCATGCCCGGAGCGATGTGTTTGAAAATGTAAATAAAAGGGAACTGCACCTGGGTGCTGTTAATATGGCTGCCTTAATTTATCTTGTTGATAAATACGGGCTGTAAACGTGGCTTAATTCTTTTACTTCCTACAATCAAATTTCTTTATGCGCAAAGCTGTTAGTATCATAGTAGTCATTCTGGTAATTGCCTTTCTTGGGTTCTTTTACTGGCGCTACTATTTTGTATTTGCCGAAGGCACTAAGGCGGGTGTGTTGAATACGATACAGAAGAAGGGTTTTATATTTAAAACTTATGAAGGCAAGATTATCATGAGTGGTTTTGGCGCCAATAACCCGGCAGCAGGTACTACCGTCCAAAGCAATTATTTTGACTTTAGTGTGGCCAATGAAAGCATAGGTAAAAAACTAATGGAGAACAGTGGTAAAAACATGGAGCTTCATTACAACCGTTACCTGGGTACCTTGCCCTGGCGGGGAAATGAGTCTTATATCGTTGATAGCATCTACCATATTGAAGGCATAAAGCCTGATACAGGTCTGCCTTTTAAATAAGTGTTTTGTATTGAAGCTATAAGGCCTGTAGTAGAAATATGCAGAGCCTTTTATGATAGTCGGGCATATTATTTTTCCACTGAGCTATAGATTTTGTTTTTATTACTTCCGCGGGGGCTGTAATGTCTGTTGCTATGCAAAACAAAGTGGTGCCTTTGCAACTTTGTACAATCTCTTGTATTAACTGGTTGTTTCTAAAAGGCGTTTCAATAAATATTTGAGTACACTTTTTTGTGGCTGATTCGGCTTCCAGTTCTTTAATCTTGTTCTTGCGGGCCATGTTGTCTATTGGCAGGTACCCATGAAACTGGAAATGCTGACCATTCATACCACTTGCCATTAAGGACAGTAAAATGGAACTAGGACCCACGAAAGGTTTTACAGTAGCCTCTATTTGCTGTGCTGCCTGTACCAAAATTTGACCGGGATCAGCTATGCCGGGGCATCCTGCCTCGCTAATGATGGCTATGTTCTTACCTTCTTTAAGCAGCCTTATAAATTGTTGTTGTACTGCTGCCTCGGCCTTATGAATGGTGAACCATTGGTAGTCTTCTATAACCATCTCACGCCAGATACTTTTTAAAAACCTGCGGGCTGAGCGTTCGTTCTCAACAAAAAATACACTGCATTCTTTTATGGCTGGCACCACATAAGCCGGTATGGTTTCGGGTGCATCAGCATGTAAAAATGTGGGTATAAGGTAAACGGCGCCGGACATAAATGATTACTTATATAAATGCGAATGTAACATCTTACCCATTCTTTGGCAACGAACTATTCTGCGGTAGCCACGAAGAAAGAATTTGCAGAGCTAGACCAGTACTGGTTCTTTTTTCTTCAACGAGTGTAAGCTTAATGTAGCTGCTATTACTGCATAGGCTGGCGCCAATATCCAACCAATTATAGGCACCAAATGCATAAGGTAAAATAAAATACCGTTACCTATGGCCAAACCTTTTCGGGCACCAATAAAATTAATACTCTCAGCCACTGATAGTTTGTTGCGTTCGCAGCTATAATCTAGCATGGAAAAACCATAATAATAGCACTCAATCAAAACTGCAAATACCGGTGTAACCCACCCCACCAATGGTATAATGGAGAGCAATAAAATAGAGACTGTATAGACCGTTTGCCAGAGTGTATTGCGTGCCGCTATGCCGATGCCTCTTACAATATCTTTTAAAAGTTGTTTAAAGCTGAAGGGGAAATCTTTTCCTTCGATGATGGCTTCGGTTTTTTCGCTCAGGAAGGCAAAAATGGGAGAGCCGATAATAAGCCACAAGTATTTAAATAAAGAGAAGTAGAACAACA
>JANPPB010000187.1:0-2483 GCA_031428295.1 Segetibacter sp.
TATTCACAATCATTTTGTGCGAAATCATCCCAACATAATGTATATGCATGTGGATGGTACAGGCAGCACGGAGGCAATGGCTACAAAAGCAAAAGCTATTCTCAGTAAAATAACTGAATTAAGAAAAAGAAATCCTTCATCAGGCAGGGCATCAGCCGAAGCAGTGGCCAATACACTTGACACAAAAAAGCTGGACGAAATTCTGGGTTACACAGGCGAAATGAGTAAAGGAGTTTATAAGTATACCATTGGACGTAAAGACGTAAAACTTACTGAGCATGGTATACCTGTGAGCACTTTTTTGGGATTTAATACATGGGCAGCATTCCAGGGCACGCCGGTAAAAGCTGCAGTTGCCGGCGATTTTACTATGTTAAAAGAAGAGGTTGAACCCGTTATAAAAGCCTTGGTTGAAAACGGAATAGAAGTAGTTGCCGTTCACAATCACATGGTACAGGAAGAACCTCGAATTTTCTTTTTACATTATTGGGGCATAGGTAATGCAGAACAACTGGCCAAAGGACTAAAGGCGGCATTGGACCAGACAGGAAAAACGGTTGTTGGCAAAATGTCTATGAATTAATCTAAGGAGGTTAATTCTTTCCTCACAATAGCTCACCATTTTCGACAATGTGTGGAAATGAATGCAAAATTGGTCAGGAATAAAGCTGGATTAATTACTGGTAATTCACTTCTATTTGGGACAATCCAGCTTAACTGCATAGCGACTGAAATTATTAAAGCAATCCAGCCGGATAGCTGTATTTCCATTGACTGAAATCCAGCTAACCTTAATGAAGGCAACATCTTTTTTTGGTATTTTAATCTCGTAATAGTAATATCCTGAAAGCGTTTTATCGTCACAACTCTTTAATAATTTAACTACAAAAGGCTTATTGCCAAACAGGCTGTCAATGGTATATTTTGGATTAAGTTCAACACTGGGAGAACTGATCAGGCTAAAAGACATGAAGCCCATTCGGGGGCCTTTTAGCATGAGTTGCCATTTAACCGGTACACCTTTTTGCATAATTGTTTTTCCATCAATTTTTATATCAGCGGTGCCTAATCTGTAAAAATTAATGCTGGTATCCGGGCTTATTTCCAGATTGTCTGCCTTCCAGTTAACTGCATACTTTTTTGGATGCCCTACGCCCCAGTCGCCAACAGTTTCGAAGTCGGAACTATCGTATAAAAATTGTCTTACCAAATCGTACATCTCAATCTTTGCCGACTGGGCAAACACAAAGTGATGCAATGAAATGAAAATGGAGAGGAGTAACAATTTTTTCATGGTGTACAGATTGAGAGCCTAATATTTGCAGGACGACATTGTAGGGTATTGCATAGACTAATCTCAGGCTATTAAGGATGTACTACCGGCATATTATTATTTCTGCCCGCAATTCACCATCCATTGCACACCAAATTTATCAGTACAACTTCCAAAAAATGCACCCCAAAACATATCCTGCAATGGCATGGTTACTTTTCCTCCGGCTGATAATGCCTCGAAAAGCAGGCTCGTTTCTTCTCTTGTGTCTGTCTCAAGATTTATATGAACATTATTACCAAAAATTACATTAAACCCCATCGATTCAGGTGCATCGGTACCCATAAGCATGTGACCGCCTACAATCTGCAGTTCAATATGCATAACAAGGTTCTTATCAGTACCGGATATCGGCGGGGCTCCTTCGCCAGAAGGCATATCGCCAAAGCGTGCTATCCCTCCCCGAAACTCTCCTCCAAAAACTGTTTTATAAAAATTGAAAGCTTCTTCGGTATTACCTGCAAAGTTTAAATAGGTACTTGTTCTTGCCATAATTAGAAGGGTGGTATCATTTGAGAAACCCTTTAAAAGTTAAACATTTTAATCCATCGATAAAAGCAAATTGATTTACTTTTTTTTGTTTCATTTAATAATCAGATTCTGAATATTGAAAGAGTTAAAGGGAAGTATTAAACCAATGGAATAAAACACTTACGGCAACAGGCCATCATTTTATATACTTAATTTTATTGCTGGCTGGTAGGGAACGATTTTTTAAAAGGATACTAAATATTAATTAAAAGCATATGAGTAAAGTTTGGTTCATCACGGGGTGTTCTACGGGTTTTGGCAGAGAGTTGGCAAGCCTTGCATTGCAACAGGGTAACAGAGTGGTAGTTACTGCACGAAAAACTTCCGATATCCAGGACATAGTGGCTCCTTATCCTCATACGGCAATATCGGTTAAGTTAGATGTTACCGACAAGGCAGATATTAAGGCGTCGGTAGAAAAAGCATTGGAAACATTTGGTCGTATTGATGTTTTGGTAAACAATGCGGGTATCGGCTACTTTGGTGCAGTTGAAGAAAGTGAAGAGGACGAGGTAAGACGCATGTTCGAAATCAATGTATTTGGCCTTGCCAATATGACCAAAGAAGTATTACCCATCATGCGTAAGCAACGCAGTGGGCACATTGTAAACATTGCTTC
>JANPPB010000188.1:0-4066 GCA_031428295.1 Segetibacter sp.
GAAACCGGCAAACTGGCCGATATGATCATACTCGATAAAAATCCGTTAGACAACATCCGCAATACCAATACCATTAAATATGTAATGCGCAACGGCAGGTTGTATGATGGTAATACCTGCGATGAAGTGTACCCGGCAAATCGCAAGCTTGATAAAACGGAATGGAAATACGAGAAGCCAACTGTAACCACGGCAGTAAAAGACTAATGGAATGATTAATACATAAGAAAGTTGAACCACAGCGACACAACGACACGGAGTAACACAGAGGTTTCATTTAGCTTTCTCCGTTCTCAATAAAATTGTGGTTCATTTTTTAAAAATTTAGACAGTGCTGTGTTCAAATAATGGATGAACGCAATATTTGCGCCTTTGCAGGTGTTCCTCACCTGCAAATTACTATTGCTATGTAAGCCTGGCATTAAAGAATAAGTAACTTCCGGCATGACTTTCAGTGAATATTACCCTGATTATTTTACGGCTACCATTTTAGAATGGAAGCATCTTCTTAAGCCGGATAAGTATAAAGAGGTAATTATTTCAAGCCTTCAATTTTTAGTAAAGGAAAACCGACTAAAAGTGTATGGCTTCTGCATAATGAGCAGTCATATTCATCTCATTTGGCATACAGGTGCTGGGTTTCAACCTAAAGAAATTCAACTTTCGTTTATGAAATATACTGCGCAAATGATTTTAAAAGATTTAAGGAATAACCACAAAGAAGTATTGGAGAAATTTAGGGTAAAGGCAAATGACCGGACCTATCAAATTTGGGAACGGAATGCTTTAAGCGTTTCATTATGGAATCAATCGGTATTTAAACAAAAGCTTGATTACATTCACAACAATCCTGTTGTGGCAGGTTTATGTACCTATCCTGAAGAGTATAAGTATTCATCGGCATTTTTTTATGAAAAAGGAGAAAGCGAGTGGAATTTTATAACACATTTCCAGGCTTAACGCATTTTGTTGGTGAAGAACACCAACAAAGGCGGAATTGTGGTTCATTTTTTAAAAATTTAGACAGTCATTTATTGAGTGAATCTTCAACTAATGGATGAACGCAATATTTGATTGGTGCTTGTGCCTCTTTAAATCATAACTGGAAATACTTCTTTTAAAACCCGCCCTAATTGCAGTGGCGGGTTTTATTTTAGCTAAACAAATACGCAATATCTTCCTCGCTTAAATCTTTTACAAAGCCGTTTTCTTCACTCACCAGTTCGGTAGCCAGCTTTTTTTTGCGTTGTTGCAGTTGAACAATTTTTTCTTCAATTGTACCCTTGCAAATCATTTTATAAGCAAATACATTTTTGGTTTGGCCAATGCGATGGGTACGGTCTATTGCCTGTTGTTCTACAGCACTGTTCCACCATGGATCGAACAGAAAAACATAATCGGCTGCTGTAAGGGTCAAACCTGTATTGCCGGCCTTTAGACTGATTAAAAACAAATGCGTATTTGAATCTTCTGCCTGAAATGCATTCACCATTTCGGAACGTTTGGCAGCAGGTGTTTGTCCATCAAAATGATAATGACTTATTTGCTTCTTATCAAGCTCTGCCGCAAGCAGGTTTAGCATGCTGGAAAACTGCGAAAACACCAAAGCCTTATGCGTACCCAAAATGTTTTGCAGCTCCTGCACCAACACTTCTGTTTTTACCGACCGGCTGCAATTTTGCTGTTCTTCAACCGGCAATAATTTAGGTGAGTTGCACACCTGCCTTAGTTTAAGCATGGCCTGAATAACTGCAAGTTTACTCTTGTTCAACCCATTATTTTGTATATCCAAAAACAGGCTGCTCTTAACCTGATCCCTTATTGCATTGTAAAGATTTTGCTGATCGGTGTGCATGTTACACCACAATATCGCTTCAGTTTTATCGGGCAAATCGGTGGCTACCTGTTCTTTGGTTCGCCTTAAAACAAAGGGCGCCGTAAGCCTCTGTAGCGCTCTTATTTTTTCTTCATCATGAAACCGGTCAATTGCATCGGCATACTCACGCCTGAAAAACTCCCTGCTGCCAAACAAACCGGGCAAAGCAAAATGCAATTGCGAGTATAGATCGAATGTATTATTAACTACCGGTGTGCCACTAAGGGCAATACGAATGCGGGCATTGATGTTACTTACGACCGATGTAATTTTTGCAGCGGGGTTCTTTATGTTATGGCTTTCATCAATAACGGCAATACCAAAATTTATGGGCAATAATAAATTGGCATCGGCCCTGCATGTACCATAGCTGGTAATAATTACCCGTATGTTTTCATCTAAGGCTGCAGCACTTCGGCCAGTACCATGGTGCACCATACAACTAATGCCTGGTGCAAACTTTTGCAGTTCCTGTTGCCAGTTGTATAACAGCGATGAGGGGCAAACAATGAGATGCTTGTCTGTTGGATTTAAGTTTATATGATACGCTAAAAAACAAATGGTTTGCAGTGTTTTACCCAGTCCCATATCATCAGCCAGACAGCCGCCGGCCCCCGCCTCAGAAAGTAATGTTAACCACTCAAATCCCTTTTGCTGGTAAGGTCGCAGGGTGGCATGTATGCCGGCAGGTAAGGCATAAAGTGGCTCATTGCCCTCTTGCCATTGTTTCCACTTACCCCACCACTCATTTTTAACCAATGGCTTTAAAACACCAGGGTTGTTCTTATCATCCCGCTCACTAAAAGCAAGATATTTGGCTACTTCCACTTTTTGTTTTATCACCTTGCCATGCTTTAAGATGGTGCCGTATTGTTGCATCCATTCTTCTGATAAAATGCCGAGGCTATTATCTTTTAGCAAAATGGCTTTTTGACCCGCCAGCAGCATTTTTTGCAGGTCTTCCAGGTTAACTTTCTCCTCTCCAAAATGTACGGTCATATCCAGCGATACCGTGTGAATTTGCTGTGTTTTAATTTCTGTAGTGGTTACTGCTTTATGCGGCGAGTACCTGAAATGCTGTAACAGGTCCATACCCGTAAGTTCAATACCCTCATCCAGCATTTTATGAAAGGTTTTGAGAAACCATTGTTTTTTCTGCGCCTCAGAAAACGGTACATAGAAATAACCGTTCTGCTGTTTTGCAAAATTGGGATGATAAGATTGCAAAAGGTTTTTAAACGCATCTTCCAACCCTTTGTCGCGGTAAATGATATATTCTTCGCCTTCGGCGAAGGTTTCAAAAGTTTCTTTCCAGGGGCCTTCAATCACAAAACCATCGTAAACCCACTGCGGCGTCAACATTAAAAACGAGTTGCTTAACTCGCTCAACAACACTCGTTTTACTGGCGTAACCCTTACCTCTTTTTTCACAAAAAGATTGTTGCGGTGTACCTCGTAGTTTTCCTCAAGGGGCAGTAATATGTGTTCGGAAAATTCGGCCGTATGGTTATTAAAACGGCTTCCCAATTTATTAAGCCATTCAAGTGTTTGGTAATCTTTAAACGAGAGAATAAAATAGTCATCATTGCGCTGTAGCAGGTATCCATATCGCGTAAAATCCTCCAGGCGGTAACTCGTGCCGTTAATCTGTAAGCAAGCTTGCATGGCGAGTTTGCTCTGTTTCTTTATTACTTTGAAGGTTAATTGTGGCGCAAATTCACTAAAAACACATGGGGCCAGTTTGTTTCGATTATTACCCTGCCTTACAGAATGATACCATTTTAACTGGCCTGAGAAAGGCTTTAACCTTTGCAATGACTGATGCAAATAACGTTGCATCATATTTTCAAACACTTTGTCTCTGTCTAAACCCGACTTCTGTTGCTTTATTTTTTGCTGATGGGCATCTTGCACACCAAAAATCGTTTCATCGCAAAAGGAGAACAAGGCATCACTTACTTGTTTTGACATATCTCCAAAATGCTTTTTTAATGTGCTTGAAGAAAAACTAAACTGATCAAACTGAACGTCCTTCTTTGATTTGTTTATATGGAGGGTACCAACAATATGATGTGTTATGCCTATGTGCTCTGGCAAAAGCAATAATGCCACCTTTTCTTTACTCATGATGCAATAAATTTTCCAACGCTGCAAACATAACTAAAGACACAATTTTATAGATTAAGCCAA
>JANPPB010000189.1:0-1957 GCA_031428295.1 Segetibacter sp.
TGCAACGAGTGTTGTATTTTTTTAAATACTTGCGGCTTGTAATGCTTTAGCCAATACAATTGCATGCCCGAGTTTAAATGTCCTAAAACCGGGGAGGCAGTAGTGTTTGAAAATGCTTCCTCTCCTCCATAGGTTTTATAAAATTGTTGGAGTAAATCAGCAGGAAACGATTTGAGGTAGTTGTATAACGGAGCAACCGGCTGTCCATGTTCGTTAAGGTGAACAAAGCTTGCACCGTATGTTGAAAAGTTGATTGCCTTAATAGTAAACATTGGGTTGTGCAATACAGATTGAAAAGCATCCAATGTCCACAAGCTAAGCTGCTCTAAATTTTCACACGGGTCACCATCTTCATCAACCGTCTCCGCAAAACGAGTAGCCTTTTCAAAAACGATGTTATAATGCCGGTCATATAGAAAGAGCTTCTTATTGGTTTTTCCGATGTCAAAAATGGCGATAACAGGTTCGCCTTTCTCACTTAAAGAAAGCACATTCGGATGTGTATCGTTTGATCCTGGTGTCATAGAAATAATAATCAACAATTAAGTGTATGGCTATGAATACGGCAAAGCATACGGCGTTCATCAATGTTTAAAAATCAACAAATACTACAAACCTGTAGCTACTGTTTTTGTTCCTCTTTGTTTAATAAGGTTTTCTCTCATCTTAAATTTTCTAAACACCTGTAAAGGTTGTAAAGCACCTCCTGCTCTAAGCCTTGCTTCGGCTACAATAGGCCGTACATCAGTACGAAAAACACCCTGCAAAATTTCCTGTGCCTGCACCGCATCATTCGATCTGCGGGCAGCCTCCAAAGCTTTTGCATCAACAAGCAAAGCCTGGGCATAAGCAATTTGAATGGCCTCCACAGATTGCAGCAGGTCCTCTAACGGATCTTTTACATTATGCGATGCATCTATCATCCATCCAAGGTCGGCAGCATGGTTCATTCCCCTTGCATTCATGCCTTCAACTAACTCATTAAATATCAGGAATAATTTATAAGGCGCTATGCTGCCAACAGTCAGGTCATCGTCGCCATACTTTGAGTCGTTAAAGTGAAATCCACCCAGCTTGCCTTCCATCAACAGCAACGAAACAATTTGCTCTATGTTGGCATTTGGTAAATGATGGCCGAGGTCAACCAGGGTGTACGCTTTGGGGCCAAGCCTGGTTGCAAGCAGTAACGACTGGCCCCAGTCAGCTATGGTTGTACTATAAAAATTAGGTTCGAAACATTTGTATTCAACAAACATTTTCCAGTTGCCGGGCAGTGCCTCATAAATTTCGCTGAGGCTTTCCAAAACATTTTGAAAGGCCTTTCTAAAATTCAACTGGCCGGGAAAACTGGAGCCATCGGATAACCAAACAGTCAAAGATTCTGAACCCAGGTCAATACCATGTTTAATGACTTCAAGGTTATGATCGATTGCCTGTTTGCGCACTGCATTGTCAACATGCTGCAACGATCCAAACTTATAACTATGCTGCTGGTGGGGCTGATCCTGGAAGGTGTTTGAGTTAACCGCATCGAAGCGCAAACCATGCTGTGCAGCTAATGCCTTTATTGATGATGGGTTCTGCGGAATGTCCCATGGAATGTGTAATGATATGGCACCACCCGATTGATTGAGTTTATGAAGCAGGCCAACATCTTCAATTTTTTCTTCAAGGCTGCGGGGCTCGCCACCGCCGGCAAAGCGACCAAAGCGTGTACCACCGGTACCCAATGCCCAGCTTGGTATAGCCACCTGGAAATCCATTAATTTCTGTAGTACCTCTTCAATATTTTCAATACCATCAGAAACGAACGCTAAGTTTCTTTTATGTGATTTTAATTGCTGATCGTTCGCTTCTTCAACCTCGTATTTATTTATCATGACAAGCGTTATTAGAAATTATGGTAAATGAAATACTTCTTTCAATGCCACCTGCACAGGCGAATGATCAGGGTTCG
>JANPPB010000190.1:0-5017 GCA_031428295.1 Segetibacter sp.
GGAAAAGGACTTCGGCAATCCACAATATGTTTCGCTTATTTTATTTTGGTTGAAGCAAGCTATTCACAAACATAATTTTTTGTAAATCCAGGTTAAAAAAAACTACTTTGAGTAAGCAATCCTTAGTATTTGTACTTTAACTCCTAACCTATTTGAAATGAAAAAAAATTTGTACCCACTACTGTTTGTTTTTTTTATATGCTCATTTACTAAAGTAAGTACCCAGGCCAACATTTATGTAAAGATCGTTAACCCAAATTTATTAATTGAAGGAGAAAGCATTCAAAAAGGATATGAAAGGCAAATAGACGCTAATAGCTTTGCGCAGGAAGAAAGCAATTGTGCGGATTGTTATTTAGGCGGACCAAACAAGGCCAAGTCCAGTAATTTTGTGTTTACAACGAACCTGAATAAAGCTGTTTTAGGTTTAAGAAAGGCAATGTATAAAGGCGATGCCCTGGATAAAGTTATTATTAGTTTTGTGAACACAAATGCAGGAGGCCAGTTTTTATATTATGAAATTACTTTAGAAAATGTGCATGTTGTAAATATTACCGATGCAGCCCCCGGTAACCCACATGTAAATGAAGTACAATTGGCCCCTGCTAAATGTAGATGGAAATATTGGGTCCAAAATTCTAATGGTTCAGTAGATCCCACTATCCAGTTTTTCTGGAATTTCTTAACCGACACAGGCGGTTAACCTATAACCTTTTTTATTATGCTAAAGCATGTTATAACCGCAACTTGTTTGATTAGCTCTACGTATTTGTTTTCACAAAAAACATATCAGTTAGAATCATTTGTACTTACCAATACTGTTGACTTAATATATGCCAAAACGAGTTTTAAGGAACCAATAGCAGCAAGAATTTTGAAGTCTATTGCCAATGGAATTCCTTCCTGTGCTCCCTTACATTGTTTTCCACTGCCTGTTCAATTGCTTTCATTAGATGCGACAAGGAATTCAAACGAACAGGTAACTGTATTATGGCAAACTACCAACGAGATAGACAATTACGGCTTTGACATAGAACGGGCAACAGAGCCACCACTTAGCTTTATCAAGGTCGGGTTTGTTGCTTCCAAACACGGCTTAACAACAAAACAAAAATACCAGTTAATGGATAGAAATGACTTTGAAGGAACCTCTTATTACAGGTTAAAGCAAATTGACAGAAATGGTAGTTTTACTTATTCAAAAATTGTTGCAGTAAAAGGGTATGAAAAAAATGGAAAGCTTTCCGTTTACCCAAATCCTGTTGCAACTGTTTTATCTATGAAAGTACATGTTGATAAGGCCAACAAATACTCCATCAACATTGCTGATGCTTCAGGAAGAATTGTAAAACAAGAAGCAGTATTTTTTAATAAGGGAATTAATAAGCATAGCATTAATACCGGCGCGATTTTAGGAGGCTCGTATATTATAAAGCTTATCTCTATTGACGGTAAGGAGATGAGTACAATGTTTATTAAACAGTAGGATACAAAGTGTAAGAAATTGAATGGTGGATGGGAATACGTTTTTTTTAAAATGTGTCGGCCTGTCAAGGCAAAACAGATAGTCAATCAGGTCGTTTCAAAACCATTTTTTCAAACCACAACTTTCAAAAAATCAAATTACTAAGTTTGCCTCACTAGCAGGCTTGCAAGTAAAGATTAAATTCTTTAAAATTTATCCATCCACATAACAAGCTTTACACAATAAGAGGCTGTCCCAAAAGGTCAGCCTCTTATTTTTTTATGTGGAGCCCTATCGGAGAAGCTACATCGTTTAAGCGATTCTCAGAGCCTTCATTTACTCATTTTAGGCTTTTGAGACAGCCTGGTTGTTCGAGGTCTCAGAACTTGGGATATGCGTTGTTCTCCGAACAACTAGTATGAGGTCGGAGACCTCAGATTAGTCTTAAGGTTCAAGGTCACGATGCACTAAGACCTTGAACAACCCTCCGACTTTTTAAAGAACACCTGGGGAGAACGTTGAAACTGTTACCTGCACTTACACAGGTCAATTAGGCGAAGCGGTGGTAACAGGCACCATAAAAGAAAAAGAAATTATACTTGAATTTAAGGCAGGCGAATATACCATAGTTTATACGGGTAGTGTTAAGGGCAATAACATGAAGGGTAAAGTAGCAATTGGTGATGTGGCCCAGGGTACTTTCTCCGGTGTGAAAGAAGTAAAGTAACCTTACATCTGCACCATCTGCGCCCATATCTAAATGGTCAAGCAGTTTGTATGGGCATGTCGCGACCTGTTCCTACAACAATTGTTTGGTTAACATTTTTGTAATTAGGTACCAGCTGAAGTAACTCCGATTGATCATTGTTGCGTCGCATTTCGTTCATCGGCATATTATGAATGAAGCTTCTATATCAGGTATAAAATTTATCTTCCTTCCAATTCAAAGGATTGTTTTGAATATAGTATGAAATGCGTAGATACGATTCTTCATTTCGTATGATGTGATCATGAAATGATCGTTGCCATTTGAATGTAGGGACAGGTCGCGACCTGTCCTCAGGTTGGGATCTGTCTTTTTCCAATAAATGTATTTGTTTTGACGTGGTGGTTTTATATGCACCCATTAATTCGGACAATGATTTGATTTTTGTTCCCTGTGGTTGCCGTAGGGACAGGTCGCGACCTGTCCCTACAACGCGACCTGTCCCCACGTTACGATCATCGTTTTCATTGGACGGGTCGCGATTTTCCCATACGGACGGGTCGCGACCCGTCCCTACCATGCGATTATCAATTTCAATAATTCCATGAATATGATTTGGCATAACAACGAATGAATGTAAAACGATGTATGGATATTGTTGTTCCAGCCATTGCAATTGTTGTTCTGCAATTTGTCCATAATCATTTGGGGACATTTGACCGTTTCTTATTTCACCAAAACAACAAACCCTGTCCTCCACACACGATGTTACAAAATACAATGCATTGCGACTGTAGTCGTAGCCTTGTAACCTGTTTGGTAATCGTGTTCGATGCATAAAATATTATTGGTCCTGGCGGTTCGAGGTGTACCTCAGGGCACCTTAGGGCACCTCAGAACTTAGGACATGAGTTGTTCCCCGAACAATTAGTTTAAGGTCGGAGACCTCAGATTATTCTTAAGTTTAAGGCACGCTGAACTAAGACCTTAAACAACACTCCGTCTTTTTAAAGAACACTCGGGGAGAACGGCATTTACCTATCCCAGCCTCGCCACTGGCACTTAATCTCTTTTAAAATATTGGGGGAGTTTGTTTTTTTGTATCGTCGGACAAGTTATACAAATTATGTACTCATCAAACAATTACTTACACAAAAAACCCGCCTGCAGTTAATTACAGGCGGGGTATTATTTAAAAGAAGTTCCACCAACGGTGGCCCTTTCTGCTACCAGAATTTTACATACAGCGCAGAGATCAACAAGACGGTGATCAATATTAAAGCCATTGTACTTGGCTTAACTTTAAACATTTCTTTATCCAGCTCAAACGCATTGGGGTTTACTTTCGGTCCGCGTAAACTAATGGCTATCATTACCAACATGGTAAACATAAACGACAGTCCCATACAAATATGAAAGGGTATTTCGAACCCGCCTTTTCCGTTAGGATAAGCGGTGTACAATAGGGTGTCGTTACCAAATAAGGCAGGGGCAAACTCGTTAAACAACACGGAAAGCACAAAGCCAGTTATAACACCGGCAATAGCTGCAGCACCGGTAGTACGTTTCCAAAACATACCTAATAAGAACATAGCAAAAACACCAGGGCTAATAAAGCCGGTATATTTTTGTATGTAAGTAAATCCGCCTACGCCACCTATACCCAACACATCGGTCCAGGTAAACATAACTGCCAATATCATGGCTGCAAAAACAGTTACCCTTCCGGTAAGTACCAGCTTTCTTTCGTCTGCTGCTTTTTCAAAATACTTATGGTATATATCCAATGTAAAAATGGTGGAGATGCTGTTAACCTTCCCCGCCAGGGAAGCCACAATAGCGGCAGTTAATGCAGCTACACTAAGCCCTTTTAAACCTGTAGGTAAAAAGGTTAAGATGGCTGAATAAGCGCCGTCTTTACCACCCACCAACTGGGGTAATTTTCCGTTTTGATACAATACAAACGCAGCAATACCGGGCAACATTACTATTACTGGCATTAACAACTTTAGCAAACCGGCAAACAAAATACCGGTACGTGCAGTGTGCAGGTCGGCACCCAACGCCCTTTGAGTAATGTATTGGTTACATCCCCAATAATTTAAATTAATAATCCATATACCAGCCAGGTACGACATAAGTCCGGGGAACGTCAGGTATTTATTGATATCGTTTTGAGTAGAAGATGCATTTGGTCTTGGTATAATCATTTTAAAATGCTCAGGGGCATCTCTCATCAACACCTTAAAACCAGCGATGGCATTGCTGCCAAGGCCAAAGCTTTCGCTTACAACTGTAAGGGCGATGTATGTGGTTACCAATCCACCAAAGATTAGCACTGCCACCTGTATAACGTCGGTATAGGCTACCACCTTCATACCACCCAACGAAATTAATAATGCAAACACGGCAAGCGCCACCATTATTACATGAAGGTATTCGCCACCGGCAAGCCCGTTAATGGCCACAGCACCGAGGTATAATATGGAAGTAAGGTTTACAAATACATACAAGAAGAGCCAGAAGATAGCCATGATAAGTGCCACTGACTCATTATACCGCTTTTTAAGAAACTGCGGCATGGTATAAATGTGGTTCTTGAGGTACACCGGTATAAACCATACGGCAACAATAATAAGCGCTATAGCAGCAATCCACTCGTAAGCGGCAACAGCTATACCTAAAAAGAACCCTTCGCCACTCATGCCAATAAACTGCTCGGCCGAAATGTTTGAAGCGATTAGTGAGGCGCCAATAGCCCACCACGTTAAGGTTCCTTCTGCCAAAAAGAAGGCTTTGGCATCATGCTCGTTCTTTTTACGCTTTCGGTAAATGGAATAACCATA
>JANPPB010000191.1:0-5501 GCA_031428295.1 Segetibacter sp.
GTAAAATCTGAAGTGATGGGAAGCATTGGCCGGCCTTTGGCTTTTAGCTTAACGCTAATAAGGCCAGGGGTGGCAAAAAATCCGGAATCTCTAAATGAATAGCCATTCTGCACATCGGTTGATATAATATAAGAACCCGGAGCAGTGATATTTATCTGTACAATAGCGTAGTTGCTATCAGTTAGAGTTGAATCTACAAAATAAAGACCGCGAAGCGTGATGGGTTGGCAATCACCAAGGGAGTCTTTTAACGTTCCCAGGGCCAGACCACCGGTACTACCAGTTTCTAAACTATATTCTTTTTGGCACGATGCCATGATGAAAATGCCTGCCAGGAGTATGGCTAAATGCTTGATTGATTTCATGACAACAAAGAAAAAGTTTTTTAATGAAAGTTAATTTCCGAAGCACTTTTATACCGCTAATAACGTTCCCGGATTGCTTAAATTGCCATCCTTTAAAAGCTCTTTAACATTTGTGAGGGTAACCAGGGCTATTTGCGTTAATGCTTCACGGGTAAAAAATCCCTGATGTGCTGTTATTAAAACATTGGGGAAACCGGAGAGCCTGGTAAGCACATCGTCCTGTATAATATCGGTGGAGAGGTCGCGGAAAAACAATTTCTCTTCCTGTTCATATACATCAATTCCCAGGTATCCCAGGTGCCCCGTTTTTAAAGAACCGATCACAGCTTGTGTATCAATCAAACCTCCCCTGCTGGTATTAATCAGCATACATCCTTGTTTCATCATTTGCAAAGTTTCTGCATTTATAAGATGATGGGTTTGCTCATTCAACGGACAATGCAGGGATATTATGTCAGCATCCGGTAAAATATCAATCAACGGAAGATATTCAACTCCTATGGCTTCCAACTCGCGGTTGGCAATAATATCAAACGCTTTAACCTTGCAGCCAAAGCCGAGCATTATTTTACAAAAGGCCTGGCCTATATTTCCGGTACCTATCACCCCAACGGTTTTATTATAAAAATCAAAACCCAACAAACCGTTGAGCGAAAAATTCTGCTCCCGTACCCTGTTGTATGCTTTATGAATTTTTCTATTCAACGTTAACATCAGGCCTACAGCATGTTCTGCTACTGCCTGTGGGGAGTATGCAGGAACGCGGCAAACTTTAATATTATGCTTTTTGGCAGCGGCTAAATCAACATTATTAAAACCTGCACACCGGAGTGCTATAATTTTTACACCTTTATCTGCAAGCCGGGATATTACATTTGCATCCAGCTTATCATTTACAAATACACATACTGCTTCACTATCTTCAGCAAGGCTGGTGGTATCTGCTGAAAGCGCCGCTTCAAAAAAACGCAGGGTAAACCCAAATTCAGCATTGAATTCTTCAAAAAATAATTGGTCGTACGGCTGGGTAGAAAAGAAAGAAATGGTCATGTTGCAAAACTATAAGTAAAATTCACTTTTAATATTATCGTTTGCCCGCTTAAATAAGAAGCATAATTTGTGAAATGTATCATTCTTTATGAGCGGTAATAACACCAACATATTAAATTCTTATCATTACATTTTTTACTTTTCGCACGAAGCCTGTAGAGATAAATTGCATTGCTGTAATAATGAGTGCTCTTTTGCTACAAATACTTCAACCAAATACAACCAAACCTAATTGCTATCATTATGCAACTACTGGAACTCCATCATTTAAAAAAATACTATGCTACACAGAAAGCTGTAGACGACATTAGTTTTTCAATTGAAGAAGGAAGCATTTTTGGTCTGCTCGGACCCAATGGCGCCGGTAAAACCACATTATTAAGAATGATTACGGGAATATTTTTTCCTGATGAAGGCGAAATCATTTTTAATGGTAAAACATTCAATCCGCTTAAAGACAGTCTTTACATTGGTTACATGCCCGAAGAAAGAGGGCTGTATAAAAAAATGAAGATTGGCGAACAAGCCCTTTACCTGGCGCAGCTTAAAGGGTTAAGTTATAGCCAGGCCATGGAAAAAACCAGGTATTGGTTCAGGCGGATGGAAATGGAAACCTGGTGGAACAAAAAGATAGAAGACCTGAGCAAGGGCATGAGTCAAAAACTTCAATTTGTAATAACAGTATTACACGATCCAAAGCTAATTATACTTGATGAACCCTTTAGTGGACTTGATCCTGTAAATGCCAATATTATTAAGGACGAAATTTTTCAGCTTGCTAAAAATGGTGCTACAGTAATTTTTAGTACTCATAGAATGGAGCAGGTAGAAGAAATATGCGACCACATTGTACTGGTGAACCAGGGTAAAAAGATTTTGGATGGCTCGGTCAATAACATCAAGCAGGAGTTTAAAGAAAACCTATTCAGCATTCAGTTGAACGAAACACCTGCTGATGTTGTCAGCAACGCATTTGAAGTGATAAAAAAATACGACCATAAACTGGTTGTAAAAATTAATGAAGGCAGCAATAGTAACGATGTTTTAAAACACTTTCTGCAGGAGCCCATTATTATCGAGGGCTTTAACGAAATACTCCCTTCGCTCAACGAGATATTTATAAAACTGGTTGAAGGCACTAAAATGAGCCGCCAGTTTCAAAAAGCAGTCTAACCACTTAACTAAACGCATTCTAAATATTTACTTACATGAACAAAACCTGGCTGATTATAAAAAGAGAATACCTTACCCGGGTTCGCAATAAAACCTTCATTTTATCTACCATACTAACGCCACTGCTTTTTGTTGGGCTAATTACTGCGGTAACAGTTATTTCGGTCAAAAATGTTGATACCGAAAACGTAGCTGTAGTTGATAAAGCAAACATTTTTAACGGCGCAATTGAGAAGGGTAAAGCGGTTACCTTTTCATTTCCGCAGGGTGTTGATAGTACCAACTACAAGGCAAAAGGTTATAGTGCCATATTGTATGCCCCAACCGACTCTTCATCTAAGTACCGGCTAATTTCGGGTAAGCAAATTGGAATGATTGCTGAGAACAATGTGGAAGATAAGATTAATGAATCGATGGAAAACCGCATGTTGAAGTCGAGGTATAATATTGATATCAAGGAGTTAGATTCAGCACGAAAAAGTGCAGCACATGCCGAGTTAGACCAGGCTTATTACGAAGGCTCAACTATTAAAAAAGGTAATAGCGAACTGGCCTATGGCATAGGCTACGGCAGTGGTTTCTTAATATATATCACACTGTTTATTTATGGTACTATGGTAATGCGTGGGGTTATGGAAGAGAAAACAAACCGCATTGCCGAGGTGGTGGTATCGTCAGTTAAACCATTTCAATTAATGATTGGTAAAATTGTGGGCATAGGTGCTGTTGGCCTTACCCAATTGTTGCTTTGGATTGTATTGATCATTGGTTTGTCAGCCGCCGCCACTGCTATTTTTTCGCAGGAAACTTTGCAGCAGGCTTCGGATGCAAGCCAGCAAATACAGACTGGCAGCGCAGGTATGGCAAAAGGTGCAGCCGGAAGTTTTGCGGAAATGAAAGACACTTTAGGTAACGCAAACTGGTTTTTAATTATTGGATGTTTCCTGTTTTATTTTTTGTTCGGTTACCTGTTTTATGCCTCGTTATTTGCAGCGGTGGGCAGTGCCGTAAACGAGGACCCCCAGGATGCACAAAGCTTGTTATTGCCTATAACCATGCCTATCATAATTTCTATAGTTATTATGATAAATGCCATTACCAATCCGGCTGGCAGCCTGGCAACCTGGAGTAGCATGATACCGTTTTTTTCACCCATAGTTATGATGGCAAGAATACCATTTGGCGTACCGGGCACCGTACCTTATTGGCAATTAGCTACAAGTATGCTGTTGCTGATACTGGGCTTTTTAGGCACTACGTGGATCAGCGCTAAAATTTATCGTACAGGCATATTAATGTATGGTAAAAAAGCAACCTGGAAAGAATTATGGAAGTGGGCGTGGAGGAAGTACTAAGGTGAGTGGTGAGTAGTGAGTAGTGAGTAGTGAGTGGTGAGTGGTGAGTAGTGAGTAGTGAGTGGTCATTGGTCAATGGTGAAATGTCAAACGTGAAAGCGGGCTTTTTGCCCTTTGCTTATTGCTTATTGCCCCTCGCCTTTTGCATTTTGCATTTTGCATTAAGCGTTAAGCGTTAAGCGTTACGCGTTCTACCCAAAATCAATCTCAGTATTATCACCAATATTCAGCCTGCGGCTGAGGCCTTTTACCGAGGCATCGCTACCTATTAACGAGTTATCAAGCACCACTTCAAATAGGTTGGTATACGATCCTATAATGCTATCTCTTACTATGGAATATTGAATGTTTGTATTGGCTCCAATGGCTACATGTGGTCCAATTATGGAATTTTTAATGGTACAACCGGGTGCAATGCTAACCGGCGGAACAATGATGGTATCTTCAAAATCATGATCCACACCAATATTGCCACCAACTTTTTTAAGCAAGGTAGCATTACTCTCTAAAAGGGTTTCTTTCTTTCCGCAGTCGAACCAGTGTTTCACCCTAAAAGCTTTAAAACGGGCACCGCGTTGTATCATGCAATCAAGGGCATCGGTAAGGTTATAATCACCCAAAGTAGTAATGTCTTCAGTAAACAAATGATGAAGGCAACCGTAGAGAAATTCAGTTTCCTTAATCTTATACAAACCCACCAATGCCATGTTACTCTTGGGTATCGCCGGCTTTTCCACAACATGATCTATAAAGCCATTCTCATCAATTTCTGCGACACCAAATTTGCGGGGGTCGTCTACTTTTTTTACACCTAACATGCTATACGGACTATTCACCATTTCTTTTACATCATACTCGCAAATGGTATCGCCCAGGGCTACAAAAACTTCATCGTTGCCAACTATACTACGTGTTAGTTCAACGGCATGACCGGTGCCTTTCCGCTCGTTTTGATAAACGAAATGGCAGGTAAGTTTAGGGTATGTGTTGTTTACATATTCCTGAATTTTCTCGCCGAGGTAACCAACAATAAAAATAAACTCGTTAATGCCAGCACTGTGTAATTGATCTACAATAAAACTTAAAATAGTTTTACCGGCAATGGGGATGAGTGCTTTTGGTTGCGTGTAAGTATGGGGCCGTAATTTAGTTCCTGCACCGGCCACCGGGATAATCGCTTTCATTGATACTTCTAATTTTTCTGATGCTTCTCTTTTTCATTCTAAAAAGGAAAATGCCCGTGGAGCCTCACACATTCATCAGAGTGTGAAAATAGGTATTTTTTATTTCTGCAATTCAAACAATCAACCTAAAGGTGCATTCTAAATTGTAGCAGCGGTTTCAACTCAAGTGGTTAGTCTACACAAGAAAAGTTGCTATGAAAATATATAAGTACAAGTGAGCCCCGCCAAGGCGCATCGTGTGGACACATCTTTTTTTCTTTTGACTTTTGCTCTGTAAGAGCACCCTGTTTATAGAAAATTATACAAAACCATTATTTAAGCTCCGTAGGTGCTTCCTAATTACTCAAATTATAGGTGGCACCTACGGAGCCGGA
>JANPPB010000192.1:0-1698 GCA_031428295.1 Segetibacter sp.
GAAATTGTCAACCTTCTCTCCTGCATCTGCAGTACCTCTAAAACCATGTTCGGGCCCAAATATTTTGGTGATTTTTATCCCTGATTTTTGTAAGGTATCAACCAGGTGAGTTGAACTAATGGTTGCGGTGTGATTGGCAAATATGGCTACCCGTTTTCCCTGTAATAACGGAAAGTATTCTTTGGTTTGGTAAGCTCCGGGGAGTATTACCGCATCATTTCCAGATTTTGGCATACCATGATTATGCCCCTGGGAGGTATTATTGGGATAAGGCTGCGCCTCTATATGGTGCGGAGTTAAATAAATTACTGCTACTAAAATTTTAGCCAAAAATTTTATCATTCTAACGGTTTTTCTAAGCTGAAATTAGGGGAAATAATTTTTGTCGATTTGTTATTTATAGATTTATTTTGGTTTAAAGGCTATGGCTTTTAGTAAAATGTTTCTACGTGAATTCGTCTCAATTTATTAAAAGCAATGGCAAGGTTGTTGTGTTTTAAGCTTAAAATGTAAAGAATACAGCAAAGACACGAACAACCGGGTAGCGGGTATTTTGACTGCTACTTATTCCTAAAAAATAATATTTTTTTAGGGTAGTTTTTAAAGTATTGAAGAGGCGGGACATTAAATTTTCTCTTATCAACTAAACAAATAATTTATGCAACAAGTAAAAAATGGTGATACAATTAAAGTTCACTATCATGGAAAGTTAACAGATGGCACAACATTCGACAGTAGTGAAGGCCGCGAACCATTGGAGTTTGAAGTAGGCAGTGGAATGGTTATTCCCGGTTTTGATGATGGCGTAACCGGAATGGCAATCGGCGAAAAAAAGACGATCAATATTCCTGCAGATGAAGCCTATGGTCAAAAAGAAGAAGATCGTATCATGGAATTTCCTTTGGACCGTTTTCCACCGGACATGGAACCAGAAATAGGAATGCAATTAAACATGAGTAATGGACAGGGGGAAAATATACCGGTTGTTATTACTGAAGTAAATGATGATTCAGTAACGTTAGATGCTAATCATCCCCTTGCAGGCGAAGAGCTTATTTTTGATCTTGAATTAGTAGAAATAGTAAAAGCAAAGTCGATGATCATTATGCCTTAATACAGTAAAGGGGCTATAAAAAAAGTTCAGGTCGTTTTGTCCTGAACTTTTTTATTTACGAAAAGTTGGAGAGTTTATCCGTATGTTTTGCGTGGGGCATTTGAGGGCCGGTTCAACCACCAACCTAACCATGCTCCGCACAATCCCCAGGCAACCAATCCGTCAATCAATTCACCTGAAATAACAGACCATGGTGTTTGCATCCATATATTTTGGTTGTACCATATAAACATGAATGAAAAGAAGCCAATACCCAATCCTTTTAATAAAACACTGAGGAAACTGCCAGGCGATTTGCCAAGCAATCCTATAAAAATTGCAACACATAACAGAGCAGTAACAAAGCTTCTTAAAATACTACTTCCCATGTCTTCATCAAAGGAGGGATGATAAGCAATAATTGCCCAGGGTTTACCCTTTCTGCTATCTAACATTTTTTGCTGTTCTTCTGCAGTTGCATTCATATTGATTGCAGGAACATAATACTGACCTTCGTCTTTCATATTTGCTGATAAAGCATTCAGGACTGCTTCATCATTTGCGGCAGTTCTATAATTGGCATCATGATGATGCATGGTCATATT
>JANPPB010000193.1:0-2147 GCA_031428295.1 Segetibacter sp.
AACCGCGGGGCTCCGCGCTCGATCCGGCAAATGAAATACAAACGGGTACTTATTTTGCGGGTACAAATAAAATCGTTGGTCTCGATACCCGGCAAGGTCCCATTGAAAACTGGAACGGTAGTTTTACGGGATATTACTTTAAGAAATTTATCGATCCAGACCCGACTATTCGCGACGCCACATCTCCCCAATTTATTCCGTGGGCTTTCTTTCGCTATACAGAAGTAATCTTTAATTATACCGAAGCTTTAATTGAGCTTGGTGAGTTTGCGGAAGCACAAAACTGGCTTAATAAAATACGTTTCAGAGCAGGAATGCCTGCTTTAGAAGAAACCGGCGAGGCACTGAAACAACTTTACCGGAACGAACGCAGAATAGAAATGACCTTTGAAGAACAACGGTACCATGATGCACGGCGGTGGATGATAGCACCACAAACTTTAGGTAGAAAAACAACTTATATAATAGTAGAAGGCAAGTTGAAAGCTGGTGCGACTGCACCGATACCTTACCGTAAGGATAAATCAAAATTTGATTATACCTATACACCTGTAATAAATAATGATTTGGAAAACAGAACGTGGCTCGACAAGATGTACTTTAGGCCTCTAACTCTGGCAGAGACTCAAAGAAATGATAAACTGGTACAAAATCCGGGATATTAAATAAAACTGGTTCATAAAATAAAAGGCCATCTCTTAACCGGGATGGCCTTTTTAATTGGCTAAAGTTTTATACCTGGTTTAGAGTAGTAGAGCTCAACAGCCCAGCTCCACTAAATTGAAAAGAGATTTTGAAAATGAAAACTTAGATAATGGGATATGCCTTTGCATTTAGCAATTTTCAATAGAGCCTATCCTATGCTACATTACTTCTATTTTAAGCTGCCACAATTGCAAGGAATAAAAAAATGTTACATTGAACTCAAATTCAAATCAGGTTAAATAATACGAAAAAAGAACCCTACAAGCTGTGAAACCTTTAAACCCATTGAAAGAACGAACCCCTCACTTTTGTACTGCACACATTATTTTTTACACGCTTTTATTTCTGGTGTTGGCAGGTTGTAATAACAAGAACGATAGTAATGCACCGGAACAAATTAAGCCATTGTT
The DNA here is from genome assembly GCA_031428295.1 of Segetibacter sp. GTDB lineage: Bacteria > Bacteroidota > Bacteroidia > Chitinophagales > Chitinophagaceae > Segetibacter. The sequence goes on from JANPPB010000193.1 coordinate 1,116, forward strand.
TACTTTGCTACCTGACGACAGTACCCATATTGACTTTATAAACCAATTAAATGAAGGACCCAATAGCAATGTGTTGATGTATGAATATTTTTATAATGGCGCCGGCGTAGCTGTTGGGGACTTAAATGGCGACAACCTTGAAGACCTATACTTTATTGGAAACATGAGCAGCAACAAGCTCTATTTAAATAAAGGAAGTTTGAAATTTGAAGACATTACCACGCAGGCCGGTGTTGAAAACAGAACCGCACCCTGGCGCACCGGGGTAACAATTGCCGATGTAAACGGAGATGGAAAGCGTGACATTTTTGTAAGTTATTCAGGAAAGGTTCGGGGCGAAAACCGTATTAGCCAATTATTTATCAACCAGGGAAACGATGCTAATAATATCCCCCACTTTAATGAAGAAGCCCAGCAATACGGACTGGCAGATTCTTCGTACAATACACAGGCTTATTTCTTTGATTATGATCGCGATGGCGATCTTGACATGCTTGCGCTCAATCACAACCCCAACAACCTGCCTGTATTAGATGAGCCAAGTACAGAGGCATTATTAAAGCAACAGGATAAAAATATTGGCATCCGTTTGTTTCAAAATAACAACAACCATTTTAATGATATTACTTTAAAAGCAGGCATTAGCAGCTCTGTACTTACTTATGGTTTGGGTGCCGGAATTGCTGACATTAATATGGATGGATGGCCCGACATTTACATCGCAAACGATTATACTGTACCTGATTTTCTGTACATCAACAACAAGAACGGCACCTTTACCGATAAGCTAAAATCAACCATTGGCCATACCTCCAAATCATCCATGGGCAATAACGTTTCAGACATAAATAACGATGGCCTGCCCGACATATTTGTGTTGGATATGTTACCCGAAGACAACAGGCGACAAAAACTTTTATTCGCCTCAGATAATTACGAAAAATTTGAAGTAAGCCTCCGCTCTGGTTTTTATTACCAGTACATGCGCAACATGCTGCAGGTAAATAATGGTAACGGAACGTTTAGCGAAGT
>JANPPB010000194.1:0-12487 GCA_031428295.1 Segetibacter sp.
GATCTTCTCTCCCTGCCTGATGCGGTCGTTAATGGCATTTCCCAATTTTACTATTTCGCTGCCAACAAGTGAGCCGGCGAGGTGGCTTAATTTCATGCTGCAAAATTAGGTGAAGGCTGGCAGATGCAATAAAAGCGTGGAGCAACTATGTGCTGAATCGTAAAGCCAGGCAATTACCTGGCTTTACAAAAAATAGTCAACTTTTACTGCTTATAACATGTGCATCTTTAAAGCCATCAACACTTACCTTACTGCTACTGTCTTTTCTTTCAAACTAAATAAATACTCTACTAAATTAACCAGCTCTTGTTGCGACATGGTTTGGTATAATGTTGCAGGCATCATTGAATTTTCCATTTCCTTTCGCGATTGAATTTGCGATTTTGCCAATTTTTGTTTGGTGCCTCCCGGAGTATTAACCTCCACTGCATCTGCAGTTTCGCTTGAGATGATGCCGGCAACCACATTTCCATCTTTCATCTTAAAAATGTGTCCCTCATAACCAAAGCTCACTCCTGCATCGGGGTGAATGATTGAAACATATAACGCATCTTTAGTAAGCTTGTTGCCAATTTTGGTGAGGGCCGGGCCAAACGATACACCCTGGTTAGCTACCTGGTGGCAACTGCTACAGGTCTTCATAAAAATGGCGTTGCCCATTGCCACGTCTCCTTCCATTTTTGCCAGTTCGTTAATAGGTGCCAGGGGCTTGCCACTAACATTGGTAACAGGTGCAAAAGCAAGTGCCCCGCTTCTTATGTCTTTTCTATACGAAGTTGTTAATGCAGTTGCAGCCGCGGCCTTTAATGGTCCCGACAATTTATTTTCCCTTAACATGTTCAGCAGTTTCTCTGATTCGTTCCAGCCAGCCGCCATCATTTTAATTGCTTTTTCGCGGGTGGTTTGACTAAATGACGCATCGGTTATAATACCCTGCATCATAAGACCAGACTCCTTAGTACCTGCACTACCCAACGTTTTTAAAGCCGCAATAGAGGTAGTTGTGTCCGAGCTTTTAATAGCGTTTTTCAACAAACCTGCTCCCCCGGTTTCAATCAAAATTCCGGCAGCATCACGGCCCAAACTACTATCAGGCATGGCCAAAGCCATATCAAGTAATTCTTTGCTTTTGGTATTTACCTTATACCTTTTTACCAGTTCTACAAATGGCTGTGAGCCTTTTATTTTATTGAGCGTCTCAGTCAAAACTGCTTTTGCTTTGGCCGAAGAGGCCAGGCTTTGTGGTTGTAGCGTATTGAGGGCTGTTATTACAATCTCATCTCTCTTTGTACCCTTATTATCGAGCATGGCTAATAAGATGTCTTCTTTTTGTGGAGCACTAATAAAATCGAATGCCCTGAAATATTTTAAACGATCTGCAGAGGCGGTGGCTTCGTCGGTAATAAAAGTTGACAGAATGGGCAATGACACAGCAGAACGGGAGCGCCACACAATATCTCTCCCTTCTGGCTTATTTACATTTACATTGCTCTGTTGCCATGCTTTTAAAAACGCATCCCACTGGTTATCGGCCCCAATACCTAAAGCCTCTAAATACCAGCGGTCTTTGCCATCGTATTTACCAGCCAATTGTGCCCATAAAGTGGGTGCCTGCGGCGAAGTATTATGGTGTAATGCTATTGCTGCTTCGCGAAGCACCTGCGGATCGGAGTCCTGTACCAATAGTTGAACATAAGGAATTACGTCGGGCATAATTTGACGTGCTGCTCTTAACCCGGTGATCCTGATGTCAGCATCTTTATCGGTGAGTGCCTGCCTGATGTAAGAATCTTCTTTGCCTTTAATACGGGCCAATAACCACAATGCACGGGCCCGCTTACGATTATCTTCGGACGTCCAAAGTTTTAGTAATGCAGGTTCGGCAGCAGCACCCATGGTATGTAATTGTTGCCATGCCAGGTAACGGGTAGCACCGTTAGGATTTTGAAGAGCAGCAGCAGCACCTTCAGCAGTGGTAATATCAATTTTAGAAACTTTATACGTAGCAGCCGATGGAACTGCTAACCTGTAAATTCTACCGCGGTTCATATCCCCCATCTGGTGACCACCCACCCCGGGATCGTACCAGTCGGCTACAAACAACGATCCATCAGGAGCGGCACAAACATCTATGGGCCTAAACCACTGGTCACGTTTGCCTTCCATCAATGGTTTTATTTCTGCGGTAAACCCTGCACCTTTTTTGGTTACGGGGTAGGCTCTTACTATGTTGTTGCCTGCCTCGGCATGTATCATTTGATTTTTAAAAGGAGCAGGTAATAAATCGCCCTCATATATACACATACCCGCGGGGCTTCCTGCACCGGTTACCAGCAAATTTGGCATGGAACCCGGATCGCTTTGGTGCCAGTGGCGTTGAGGTATTTCGGCTTCCATATTGGTACGGGTAGCCCTCCATCCGGCACCGGTCATCTCATCGGTATAACCGTAATTGCCAAACTCCATTACATAATTAATCCTTGTACTTTGGTTACCGTCATCATCATTATCCGACTGCCAAATGTTTCCAAACGCATCTGTAGCTGCCTCGTAATTATTTCTAAAATTATGCGCCAGTACTTCCACTTCACTTCCATCGGTATTCATTCTAAACACCATACCCTGCCGGTAAGGCAAGCCCTTATTTGTAATAAGTTTGCCATCCTTATCTTTTATAAGCTGGCCATTTTTATCCATTAGTTGTTCGCCGGCATTACCAAAATTGAAATACAATTTTCCATCGGCTCCAAAGGAGAAAGCATGCACCGCATGATCGTGTTGCTCTCCGCCCACATGGGTAAACAATACCTCCTTGCTATCCGGAATATCGTCGCCATTAGTATCAGTAAAAACAAACACATTGGGACTGCACGATACAATAACCTTATTTCCTAATACAGCTATACCCAGCGCAGCGTTTATATCGGTGCCCTGGTAAAATACTTTTGACGTATCGGCCTTGCCATCGCCATTGGTGTCTTCTAAAATTAATATGCGGTCGCCTTCGGCTTTTGTCGGATGTTCCGGATTTAAGCTGGGACGATAGTTATATGCTTCACACATCCAAACCCTTCCTTTACTGTCTATATCAATATTGGTTGGATTGCCAATCATGGGTTCAGAAGCAAATAATGTTGCAGTAAGCCCTTCAGCTATATCAATACCTGCCAATGCATTTTGCGAAAGCCTTTTATCTTCCGGGCTTAGCCGGGCATAGGCACTATCCTGTTCGGCCTTTAGTGCTGTGTTGTTGGTTTGTTTACACTGAGTTAGCACTATTAAAAAACTAAAAGCCGCAATGGTTACGATAAATTTTTTCATATATTTTGTTTAGAAAGGCAATTGGTAGAAAGATAGGGAAATAATAAGGACAGATTGATGGAGAGAAGCATTTTATAGAAGAGATTATTCAATCTGATTGTTTCTACCAGTTCGGAATCGTCTTTTTTAAAATTGAAAGGGAAGAATACCACTGGGTCAATACCGAAATTTTTTCATCTGTTTCAATATTCGATTCACTTTGTTCAACACTTTATACAGTAATGCAAGGATCACCTCCATTCAATGCAATTAATATCTGCTTCATTTTGGAAAAATTCGTTGGTAAACAACTTTTTAAACAGTGTTTCGATGTTTCAATATTCATGTTTTCATTGAAAAACAATCATTTAAGAATCAAGGCTTCCCGTCTTCCCAAAGTGGGTCTTGGATTGGCACAGTTTCTGGTATTTACTTCCTGAATATTTTAACCACAAAAACACCAATTATGAAAAGTTTACTAAAAGGATTAATCGCTTCCGCTACAATGTTAGCAGGTAATGGAGTGTTTGCACAAGCCGGTTTAGGAGTAACCAACCATGTAAATTCAACCGTTAATACAAACATTAGCAGCGCAGCCGCCGCTAAGGCAGCAGCAGCATCTCAAAATGCAGCAGCTAAAGCAGCATCTGCAACTACTCAGGCTGTATCAAAAACAACAGCGGCTACACAAGCAGCCACCCATAACATTAATGCAAAGGTAAATGCCTCGGTTGTCAGCCAGGCAGCAATACAAGCCAACCAGGCGGCACAAAATAAAACCGCTGCTAATGCCAATGCAGCGGCGCAAACCAATGCAAACGTATCTGCTGATGCTGCAGAGGTTTTAGCTGCGACCGGAGATATTAAAGCAAAAGCCGATCAAAAGATTGATAGAACAACAACAAAAGTAAAAGTTACCGGCGAGCAAGTTAGAGACGAAAAACGCCTTAATGGTAATGTGCAGGCAAATGCTCATGCCAACACCCAGGCACATGCTCATGCAAACGAAAACAATGTGTTAACCGGTTCTGCAACTGCCGATAAAAGCACTACTGTTGATGGTGATGCAGCCTCAGGAAAATTTAAAGCAGCAGAAGAGAATGCAGCAAATCAATCTGAAGCAACTATATATCGCTCAAAGGCCCGGGCCAACAAACAAATGCGTAAGGCATCCGTAAGTAGTTCAACTACTACCAACTCATCTACGCAGGCGGATGCTGACCATAACAAGTCATTTGTTGAAAACTCAAACAGCACCCGTTCTACAACCAAGGTAAAGTATGATAGAAAGCATGCAGCAGTTCATTCAAATGCATCAGGTAATTCGGCTGCCGCAATCAAACCTTAAATCGAAAGTAAAAGCAAGATTAAACTAACATAAATGAAACGAATACTAACAGCCTGGATTTATGTATTGCCCCTGGTTGGTATTGGTCAAAACGATACCAGCTTGCCAGGAAAAAATGTCTTGTCGGCTGGTATCAATTACCAATCAAAACTTCACTTTTTCGGCAGAACCGATAGTTTACAAAGTGCCGGGCTTTTTCCAACCCTACGTTTCGATTCAAAAACCGGCCTGTACGTTAACAGCAGTTTTATTTTTTTAAACAATGCCGTTACACCCACCAGTTATACAGGTACTGTTGTAGAAGGAGGTTATAAATTTCCTGAAACCAAAAATTTTTCAGGCAACATGTTTTACAGCCAGTTCCTGTACAAAGACAATAGCCAGGTAGTACAATCGGCTTTAAAAAGCCAGGCGGGAATTAACCTGGTTTACAACAACAAAATTGTAAACGTTACCGGTGGCGCAGATGCAAAATTTAGTAACAGAACCGATTTTGGCGTGACAGGAGGATTAGATCATTTGTTTATTTATATAATTCCCGGCACTAAAAATGCTATAGCTGTTAATCCATCGGCCTACATATATGCAGGATCCCAAAATTTTACCCAGATATACTATAAGAAAACCCATATTATAGGTATACCAACAGGACAAAATCAACAGGTTACCGAAAACGTGAACAGGTTTAACATCCTGTCTTATGAAATATCGATGCCGGTTGTGCTTGTTGCAGGTAAGTTTAATGCCTCAATAACCGGATCGTATGTAATGCCCAAAAATTTGATAGCCGTTGCTAACCGCCCTGACTTAACCGAAAGAGGCAAAGACATGTTTTATGTTACAGCCGGTATAGGTGTCAGGTTATAATTACACTATAAAAGGCTATTACCAGGCCGGCTTAATTGCCGGTCTTTTTTTGGCTCTTTTCCGATTTGCGAAAAAAAACCATCTGTAATAGACTTGAGACCGGGCTCAAGGAACATTTATGCATGGGGTTTGTTAGATTTGCAAAAGAATTTAAACAGTACCATTATGATTAAAACAGGTAATCCCGTAATCAGCATCTATACTGAAATGACTCCTAATCCGGAGACAATGAAATTTGTAGCTAACAAATTATTGTATCCCGGTAAAAGCATCGACTTTCCTGTAGAAAGTTCAGCGGGTCCTTCTCCCCTGGCAAAAGAATTATTCAGTTTTCCTTTTATAAAAAGTGTATTTATAGCAAGCAATTTTGTTACGCTTACAAAAACCACAGATACCGAAGACTGGCAGGATATTATTCCAACCGTTAAGCAGTTTTTAAAGGATTACCTCGAGAACGGTGGACCTGTAATTAACGAGGACGAGATAGTTATTAACAAAGCCGATGGAGGAAATACCATTAGTGCAGATGATGACGATGTGGTTAAAAGAATAAAAGAGCTGTTGGAGAATTATGTAAAGCCAGCCGTTGAAATGGATGGTGGTGCCATTCAATTTAAAAGCTATGATGATGGCGTGGTAAACCTGATGTTGCAGGGAAGCTGCAGTGGTTGCCCCAGCAGTATGATTACGTTAAAGGCGGGTATTGAGGGTATGATGAAAAGAATGATACCTGAAGTAAAAGAAGTGGTGGCCGAAGCCGAATAAGCAGGATCACATATATATTTTATTTAACGCCCGAAGGGGCGTTTTTTATTTCTATTTTTTTCGAACTTTATTTCGGCATGTTTTTTACAATACGCTGGTATCAAACTATAAATCATTTGTGCCCTATAAGTTTTAAACATCATGGATAGCTATATACTTAGTTTGGCAATTATTGGTTTGGCAGCTTTAGGCATGGCCTGGATGCCTTACCTGTCGCAAAAGATCAGGATATCTTATGCCGTTATTTACGTGGCTATTGGCATGTTGTTCTACACCCTTTTTGGCAATGTTTTACCAACACCAAATCCCATAAAATATGCAGATTATACGCAGCACCTGACTGAATTAGTCGTCATTATTTCCATTATGGGTACGGGTTTAAAAATTGACCAGCCTTTTTCTTTTAAAACCTGGAGAATACCTTTTAGATTGGTAACCATTACCATGCTATTATGCATTGGACTTATGTTTTTATTGGGCAGGTATATGCTGGGCTTTAATATAGCCAGTGCTTTATTGTTGGGCGCTGCTTTGGCCCCTACTGATCCGGTGTTGGCTTCGGATGTTCAGGTAGGTCCGCCCATGGAGGATGTAAAAGACAATGTTAGATTTTCGCTAACTGCAGAGGCCGGATTGAACGATGGAGTAGCTTTTCCCTTTACATGGCTGGCAATTGCACTTGCAATGATGACAGTAAATAAAAATTTTGATATCGGTAGCTGGGTGTTATACGACCTTATTTACAGGATTGTTGCCGGGGTGGCAATAGGGTACGCAATGGGCCGTTTTTTAGCCTACCTGGTATTTTACCTACCCGAAAAAAGAAACTTTGTAGTAATTAAAGATGGCTTTGTAGGCATAGCAGCTACGTTGCTGGTATATGGCGTAACAGAATTGCTGCATGGGTATGGGTTTATTGCAGTATTTGTTACGGCTGTCACCCTACGTAACTCTGAGTTAAATCACCAGCTTCATACGCAATTACACAATTTTACCGACCAGGTTGAGCGCATACTGGTAGCTATCGTATTAATTCTGTTTGGGGGAAGCCTGGCATCAGGAATTTTAAATTACCTCACCTGGCCAATGGTACTTGTTGGGTTAGCTTTTATTTTTGTAATTCGCCCCCTGAGCGGATTGATAGGATTGATTGGCATACCAGTTCACCGCAAAGAAAAACTGGCCATTAGCTTTTTTGGTATAAGGGGCATCGGATCCTTCTTTTACCTTGCCTTCGCTATAAAAACATATTTCTTTGGGTACGAGAAAGAGTTGTGGTCGCTTGTTTCCTTCATTGTGCTGATCTCCGTTTTAATTCATGGCTTTACTGCCAAGAAGGTGATGAAACAAATAAAAGAATCTTTCTCAGAAAAGGTGACTGATCTGCCTGAAGAAGTTTTGGAACACTAAATTGAAATTATTCTTCTCTTTTACCCAATTGCTTCATTACCCTTACATGCGAAACAACCGCTTGCGCTAAAGTTGGATAAGAATTATATGGCAGGTTGAACTTAGTACATTCTCTTTCTACTATGTTGCTAAGCGCAGGATAATGAACGTGACTAATACGGGGAAATAAATGGTGTTCTATCTGGAAGTTTAACCCCCCCACCAACCATGAAACCACTTTACTCTTTGGAGCAAAATCAGCAGTGGTAAGTACCTGGTGTACCGCCCAGTCATTCCCGATTACTTTTGGCTCTTCGCCTACCTGCTCAAAGGCTGTTTTTTCAACAATGTGCGCCAGTTGAAATACAATGGTGAGTGTTAAACCCATGGTGGCATGCAAGATTAAAAAACCCACCAGCCAGGGTAGCCATCCCAATAGTACAATAGGTATTACTGCATAAAAAATCACGTAAAATATCTTACCAAACCAAAACAGTAAATGTTCTTTCGTATCAATTTTGGTGATGGGTGTAGTATATAATTTTCTTTGAAAATATCGCTGGTAATCAAAAATGAGCAACCAGAATATAGTGGTCAGCGCATACAAAACAAACATGTAAAAAACTTGAAACCTGTGGGCAGGAAACCATTTTTGTTGAGGACACATGCGAAGCACCGGGCTTTTAGACATGTCATCATCAATACCATCAACATTGGTGTAAGTGTGATGAATAACGTTGTGCTTTATCTTCCATAAAAAAGCATTACTGCCCAAAGCATTCATGGTTAAGCCCATTATATCATTTACCCATTTACGGCTCGAATAACTACCATGACAGGCATCGTGCATAATATTAAACGCAATGGTTACCAGGTTTAACGAGAACAATACACAAATCAACACGTTAAACCCTACAGGCAAATTGGCAAAAAGCAGCACCAGGTAAAATGCTATAGCTAACGGTATAAGAATAATGGTCTTTAAGTACAATTTCCAGTTACCTGTTTTCTTAATATTATTCTCTTTAAAATATTCCTCCACCGAATTTTTTACAGATTGATAAAACAGGCGGTCATTGTTAGCAAACGTTATTTTAGCCATAATAATAATTTAACTACCTACTACGGTTAGCTACTAAAAGATGTAAAATGTAAGTGAATGTTTATATAGGTGAGTAGTGTAGTTTCAAAAAAATAAGGTTAACAAAATTCACATTTCCAAAAATATGTGCTTTGCAAATTATTAGTTTTCGCATTACTATCCAAAAAGTGATTCACAGCCCTCTGTTAAACTCATATCCTAACTTGAAAGGTCAACATTTAGTCTGCCTTTTTTGTTCAGAAAACAGCATTCATAATTAGCAAATCTTAAAATTGCAGGCATACTATCCACTAAATGCTAATTCCTTTATCTTGCACCTCCAAAAAATTGATGAACATGGAATATGGAAAAATAGTTTCGATAACCGGAATGGGTGGATTGTTTGAATTGGTTGGAAGTAAAAAAGATGGCGCTATTGTAAAGTCGCTTGATGACAAGACTACAAAATTTGTTTCCAACAGAATACATAACTTTTCTCATTTGGAAAGTATTGAAGTATATACCGTTCGCGACAATGTTAACCTGATTGAGTTGTTACAAGCCATAGAGGCAAGTGGTAACGCTTTACCCGATCAAAAAGATGCTGCTGCAATAAAAGCATTCTTTGAAAATGTGTATCCTGATATAGACTTTGAAAGGGTTTATGCCAGCGATATGAAGAAAATGGTAAAATGGTACAGCGTTTTAAAAGAAAATAACGTTGAATTAAAACTTTCGGAGGTTGAAGAAGAGGAAGAAGAGATCGATGAAGCGGAAACATTTGAAGCAAAAGACGCTGAGCCCGTAATGGCCGATGCAACACCTGCAAAAGCTGAAACTACAATTACAGCAGCCCCGGCCGAAGAACCGCTAATTGAAAAAGCTCCTGCCAAAAAAGTTATGGCTGTAGCTGAAGAAACTTCAACAGATGAAAATGCTACTGAAGCACCTAAGAAAAAAGCAACGCGCAAGAAAAAGACTGAAGAATAATATTATAGCCATTAGCAATTAGCCACAAGCTGTAAGCCTTTTTAAGGTTTGTGGTTTGGGGCTTTTTTAAATTATATGGTTATAGGTAGTTTTTAAACCCGTTATAAAATTTTATTATGCAACTAAATGCTGATATAAAAAAACTGGAGCGACACTTTGTTCCGGCTGATTTTTTAATGAGCAACTGGCATTCATTGGAGCCTTTTTTTATAGACCTTACTGAACGCCCGGTTAATAACAGGGGCGATTTGGAAAAGTGGCTGAAGGATATGAGTGAGGTGGAAGCTGTGGTAAGCGAAGATGCCTGCTGGCGCCAAATTCGCATGACATGCGATACCAACGAAAAAGCTTTTGAAGAAGCTTTCAATTTTTTCTGCATGGAGATACAGCCAAAGCTTCAACCCTATGCCGATAAACTAAACCGTAAACTGGTTGACTGCCCTTATACTGCTGAGCTGGATCAGCAACAATATTTTACTTACCTGCGTAATGTGCGAAAAAGTATTGACCTTTTTAGGGAGGCCAATATTCCTTTGCAGGCAGAATTAAGCGTAATGCAACAACAGTTTGGCCAGATTTCGGGTAAAATGTCGGTTGAAGTAAATGGCCAGGAGTACACTTTACAACAAGCTGCCAAATTTCTTGAAAATCATGACCGTAGCTTGAGAGAAGAAGTTTACAGAAAGATAAACGAGCGCCGGTTGCAGGATAAAAATCAACTGGATATGTTGTACAGCCAGTTGATTGCCAAACGCCACCAGGTTGCATTAAATGCAGGGTTTGAAAATTACCGCGACTACAAATTTGCTGAGTTGGGCCGGTTTGATTATACCAAAGAGGATTGTTTTAAGTTTCATGAAGCGGTGAAATTGCATGTGTTGCCTTTGGTTAAAAAAATTAATTTAAAAAAGAAAAAAAAGCTGGGTGTTGATACCCTACGCCCCTGGGATACTGAGGCAGAACCTGCAGGAGTACAACCATTAAATCCGTTTAAAACAAGTGAAGAACTGACTGAAAAAACAATCGCTTGTTTTGAGGAATTGAACCCTTTTTTTGCAGCTTGTATCCGTAAGATGAAAGCATTGGGCCATCTTGATTTGGAGAGCCGAAAAGGCAAAGCTCCGGGTGGATATAATTGTCCGTTGGCTGAAAGCGGGGCACCCTTTATTTTTATGAACGCTGCCGGGCAAATGCACGATGTAACCACCATGGTACACGAAGGCGGTCATGCAGTGCATTCGTTTTTAGCACACCCGTTGGAGTTGAGTGCTTTTAAAGAATATCCCATGGAAATTGCAGAGGTGGCCAGCATGGCTATGGAACTTTTTAGCATGGACTATTGGCATGTGTTCTTTGATAATAAGAATGACTTGCACAGGGCTAAAGAACATCAGTTGGAGCGCACCATCAGCATTTTTCCATGGATTGCAACGATTGATAAATTTCAGCATTGGGTTTATGAAAACCCAACACATACGGCTGCGGTACGAACAGAAAAGTGGATGGAAATATTGAACGAATTTTCTACCGATACCATTGACTTTACCGGGCTGGAAGAATACCGTAAAACCTCGTGGCAACGCCAGTTACATTTGTTTGAAGTGCCTTTTTATTATATTGAGTATGGCATTGCACAATTAGGTGCTATTGGCATGTGGCAGCAGTTTAAGCAAAACAAAGAACATGCGCTTAACAATTACATGCAGGCACTGAGCCTTGGGGGTACTAAAACATTACCTGCTTTGTACGAAAAAGCCGGTTTAAAATTTGATCTTTCTCCTGGTCACATCCAATCGTTAATGCAATTTGTTGATGATGAAATGAAGGCATTTAGCTAAGGCCTAATACTGATAGAAAAATTAAAGCTATTCTTAAAGGGGTAGCTTTTTTATTGAGGGCAAACGGATTAGGCTGCACTTTTCTGGTTTAATAAAATCGCCACTTTTAAATAATCCTGGTAGCAGGAAGGCTTTTCAATATAATTAGCGGTACCAATGTTTTTATCAAAATCCATCACCAACTCCCACTTGAGGGTCGAAAAAACTACGATGCTAATCTTATTGTAACGAAGGTGCTGTTGCAGGGTTTTTATAAACTGTAGCCCATTAATACCTGGCAGGTATAAATCAGTCACAATTAGCTTGGGCAATGCATCTTCAGTTGGGCATTCTTCTAAAAACGTAAGGGCTTCATCTGCTGATTTTACACAATGGAAACTGTTGAAACCTGAGTTATGCAACGCGTCGGATAATAACTCTATATCATCCGTATCATCGTCAATAATAAGTAATCTGCAAGGGTACATATTCTCCTGATTAAAGTCTTCTTATTAACAGAAAAAGACAATTGTTGGACCATACCAAATTTAGAAACGCCTGGCTTTCTGTAAAAAATCTTTTAAATAGATTGTATATTTTTTAAGATGCGGTCCTAAAATATTGGTAGCTAGTAAAGTGCAGGTAGCAATATTGGCAATTAATTAAGGCGGGAAATTTTGAAACTTGTGATACGCGGTGCCAGTTTTTATTAATGGAGATCAGCAGAGCTTTTTCTGTTGAGAAGATGATTACCCTTAACGGGATAATATTACTCATTATTTCAGCAGCGCTCCTTGCCTGATCCAGCAACCGATCATATTCCTTTCGTCCTGCGTAATGCTGGTTTTGTTGTTTTGAGGCATTGTTTTAGTGATAACCACCCGCTCCATTATTTTGTCTTTAAGCCGCACAATGTCCTGTGGTGTATCG
>JANPPB010000195.1:0-3529 GCA_031428295.1 Segetibacter sp.
ATGGATGTAGCACTAGAATTAAACTCACTCAGCAAGGCAAGTAATATGGCGGGTTGGCGGGTTGGTTTTTTATCAGGTGCCAGCCAAAGAATTGATGAGGTGCTTCGATTTAAAAGCAACATGGATAGTGGAATGTTTTTACCGGTACAGTTGGCAGCGGCAACAGCGCTCCAATTAGGTAAAGATTGGTATGATGAACTGAACGCTACCTATGCAAAACGGCGGGAACTGGTGTACGATCTGCTAGACCAATTGGGTTGCACGTATGATAAAGGCCAGGCAGGTTTGTTTATGTGGGCAAAGGTTCCTAAAACTTTCAAGGATGGATACGCATTGAGCGATCATGTATTGTATAAAAATAATGTCTTCATAACCCCGGGGGGCATATTTGGAAGCAACGGCAACAACTACATACGGGTAAGTTTATGTGCCCCGGAACAGGTGATTGAAAAGGCTTTGGCAAGAATACAGACAACCATAACAGCATGACATGGAAACACAAAAGTTGAGTACCGCAGAAGTTATCCAAAAGCCACAAGTGATTGCGGTTGTGGGGTTGGGGCTTATTGGTGGGTCTTTTGCCCTGGCAGCAAAAGCCAAAGGTTTAGCAAGCCGTGTTATTGGCATAGATAACAATACTGAACACCAAAAGCAAGCACTGGATCTGGCAATCGTAGATGAAATTTTGCCCCTGGATGAAGCCATTTTAAAAAGCGACCTGATCGTTTTAGCAGTTCCTGTGAATGCCGTAACCAGCATGTTGCCGGGCATATTAGATAAAGTGGATCAACAAGTGGTGATAGAAATGGGCTCAACCAAAGAGAGCGTTGTTAAAATAGTGGAGCAACATGCAAAAAGAGGACGATTTGTTGCCACGCACCCAATGTGGGGTACCGAATATAGTGGGCCCCAGGCCGCACAACAAGATGCTTTCATTCACAAGGCTGTAGTTATTTGCGATGCTGCAAATTCTGATTCCGATGCGCTGCAATTAGTGGAACAGATTTACAAAACTATAGGAATGCACCTTGTGTATATGGATGCCGTTGCCCACGATCTTCATGCTGCATATGTAAGCCACATCTCTCACATTACATCGTTTGCCCTGGCCAATACCGTACTGGAAAAGGAGAAGGAGGATGAGGCCATCTTCGAACTTGCAAGTGGAGGTTTTGAAAGCACGGTTCGTCTTGCAAAAAGTAACCCTTCTATGTGGGTACCTATTTTTAAGCAAAACCGTGAGAATGTGCTGGACGTTTTGAATGAACACATTTCGCAGCTTCGCAAGTTTAAAAGCTGCCTTGAAAAGGAGAATTATGAATACCTGCAGGAGTTGATTGAGCATGCAAATGGGATAAAGAGAATAATCAAATAAGTAAAAAGTAAAAAAGAAAAAGTAAAAATGCAGAGAGTGAAGACTGATCAATTAATCTAAAGCCTAATGATTGAATTGTATACATGTCCTTGTTGCGGGTATAAGACATTGAAAGAGCAGCCGACTAACACGTTTCTTACCTGTAAAGTTTGTTTGTGGGAAGATGATGGTGTTCAATTTGACCATCCTGATTTCGAGGATGGCGCTAACTCATATTCTCTTAGGCATGCCCAACAAAACTTTTTATTGAAAGATAAAGCTGAAGGACAATTTGAAAAGGATCCCGACTGGAAACCTGTAGCCAAGAATGATAAAACAGTACAAGGGTGTGACCCCGGATGGCCGGGACAAATGCACAAGGATGTTGAATAATATTTCTAATGCCGGCTACTAAAAAAATTTTAACGTAATGCCATTAACCAACCAACGAGTCAATGACTGGAATAATAGACGATGAAGGCGTTTTTTACTGTCAACCATCAACTATCATCTATCAACTATTCTTTACAGTACCTTTGCGCAAATTTTTGAAAACATGATGACATTTGAAGGGTTGGGAATTGATGCAAAATTAATTCAGGCAACCGACGAGTTGGGGTTTGTGAACCCAACTCCCATACAGGAAAAGGCTATACCCGTACTATTGAGTGGTACAACGGATTTTGTAGGTCTGGCCCAAACCGGAACAGGAAAAACCGCAGCATTTGGTTTGCCCTTGCTGCAACTGGTAAGTAGCGACGCTAAGTTTCCACAGGCATTAATTGTTTGCCCTACACGCGAATTGTGCATGCAGATTGTGAAGGAAGTTGAACTGTTTAAAAAACACATGAGAGGCATAAGTGTAGTGGCAGTTTATGGAGGTACTTCCATAAGTATGCAGATACGCGATTTAAAACGTGGCGTTCAGATAGTAGTGGCAACACCCGGAAGGTTAATTGATTTGATTGAGCGTAAAGCCATTGATCTTGAGCAAATTAAATATGTAGTGCTGGATGAGGCTGATGAGATGTTGAATATGGGTTTTAGAGATGATATAGAATTTATTTTAAAAAACACCCCCAAACGTGAAAGTACCTGGTTGTTTAGCGCCACCATGCCGCCCGAAGTAAAGCAGGTGAGTAAGCGTTACATGAAAAACCCTATTGAGGTTACTGTTGGAAAAGTGAATACAGGTAATGTAAATATTGATCATCAATTTTATGTTGCTTCGGCACAACACCGGTATGAAACACTGAAACGCATTATTGATTTTAACCCCGGTATGTACGGTATAATTTTTACCCGCACTAAACTTGATGCACAGGAAGTTGCCGAAAGACTTACCCGTGAGGGATATGATATTGATGCACTTCATGGCGATCTTACCCAGGGTCAGCGTGATAAAGTGATGGGACAGTTTAGAGACAAAACCCTGCAGTTATTAATCGCAACCGATGTTGCCGCACGTGGTATAGACGTAAAAGAAATAACCCACGTTATTAATTTTGAATTACCGGATGATGTTGAGGTATACACACATCGCAGCGGTCGTACCGGTCGTGCAGGTAGCCAGGGTATTTGTATGTCCATTGTTCATAGCCGCGAAACATTTAAGCTTCGCCAGATAGAAAAAATGGTGGCCCAACCGTTTCATAAACTGGATATACCAACCGGTAAAGATGTTTGCCGTAAGCAGTTTTTTTACTTTATGGATAAGTTGCTGAACACCGATGTTAGTCATGGTGATTATGAAACGTATGTGCCTATGTTACAGGAGAAATTTGCTGACATCACCAAAGAAGAAGTATTAAAAAGAGTGGCCTCTATGGAGTTTGACCGCTTTTTAAAATACTATGATAATGCTGAAGATTTGAACGTTCGTGCAAGCAGAGAAGTACGGCCACAACGCGAATTTAATCGTGACGAAAGTCGGGACCAAAGTGGCAGAAGAGAAAGACGACCGGCCGGTGATTTTAACAATAGCAGCAATGCAGATATGATGCGTTTGTTTGTAAACCTTGGAACAAAAGACGGATTTTATAAAGCCAGCTTTCTCCAGTTTATTTTGGACATGAGCGATCTTAAAAAAGAGGTACTTGGAAGGATTGATATGAAGGATATGAATAGTTGGGTGGAGATTGATCGTTCGGCTGCCAACCAAATGATTAAAGCAGT